>JALUJS010000408.1 GCA_027056825.1 Candidatus Krumholzibacteriia bacterium
GTCTGGTTGTGGTCGAGGAAGGAGAAGTCGTTGTCCACCCGCACGCCGTGGATCATGAGCAGGCCCGAGCGGCCGCCGCCTTGGTCGCTCGCCCCCGCCGACACGCGCGCGCCGCGCGCGCCCCAGGCGCCGGCGTAGAGATCCGCATCGAGGCCCTCGTCGCGGCGGCGGGTCAGGAAATCCACCGCCCCGGCCCCGCCGATGCCGCCCAGGCCCGCGGGCACCACGCCGCGATGGACTTCCACCGCTTCCAGGCGCGACAGCGGCACGAGATTGAACCCGGCCAGGCCGGACTGGGCGTCGGGCAGGGGCATCCCGTCGAGGAAGAAGCGGATCTGCGCCGGAGCCGAGCCGCGCAGCGAGGGCACCGCCGTGGTTCCCCAACCGCCGGTGCGGGCCATCTGCAGCCCCGCCATGCCGGCCAGGATACCGGCCACGTCGCGGCCGTCGTCCTCGCCGTGCAGTTCCAGGCGCGTGACCACCCCCGCCGTGGACGGACGGTCGGGCCCCGACGGCGCTCCGGCGGTGACCACCAGGCTGTCGATGACCGTCACCGCGGCGGTCCCTGCGGCGGCGGCGCCCGCGGCGTCCTCGGCCCCGCTCCCGGCCACGAAACCCCCGGCGGTCGGCGCGGCCACGGTCACGCACGCCAAGGCCGCGACTCCCAGAGCCGCCGCCAGACCGACCGTCAACAAACGGTGTGAATCCCTGCCGGGATGGACCGCCAAAGCCATACCTCGCCCGCGAAGGTGGTGGCAGGCCGTGAACCGGTCTCCTGGCTCGCGGGTCGTCCTACTCCCTGCGCCTTCCCGGGCCGGACCGTCCTGGTCCCTGTCCCAGTGGCAATCGTGCAGGTTTCGTCACCGCTTACAGTGGCGGGGCCGCGCCGGATTCTCACCGGACTTCCGCTGGTTCGACGGCCGCAATATTCATGATGGGCGCCGCGCGGGATCCTCCCGGCGGCAGGGGCGACATTAGGGGAAGACCCGGAGGATGTCAAGACGGCCCCTTGGGCAGGGGGTCCTTTCTCACGTGACGCAGATCGGCGCGATCCGATGAAAAAACCGGAGCATCCATCATGCCGATGTAACCCCTCCGGTCCTGGGTCAAAAAATTTCCAGTCGATAATTTGCAGTTAAAATGCAAAATATCGACCACGGGGGCTGGCGATGAGGGTCAATACCTGCTGGTGGGCAGGGGAAATTTCGGGCTGCACTCCAGGGGATCGTCGATCACGCCGTTGCAATTGTCGTCGATGCCGTTGGCGCAGTCCCCCACGGCGCCCGGATGGATGTTCGGGTCGTGGTCGTTGCAATCGCGGCCCAAACGGGAACAGTAGATGGACTCCTCGGCGCCGTAGAAATCGCCGTCCTCGTCGATGCAGGGCCCTGTGCCCTCGTCCACCAGCCCGTTGCAGTTGTCGTCGACGCCGTTGTCCACCTCCACGGCCCCCGGGTGGACTTGCGCCGGGTCCAGGTAAGCGCAGAGCAGGCTGGCCAGCGGCCCCGGCTCGGGCGTCTGCGCGCCGTGGAAAACCATGGACCGCAGGTCGATGGTGCGCGGGTAGTCCGGCACGTAGCCGTAGATGAACCAGCCCCCCATGTCCAGCAGCTCGGAGGCCGTGTGCCATTCGGTGTCCGAACCCGGAATGAGCGCGGGGTCGGACCACGGCCCCTGCTCCGGGTCGTAGGTTGTGGCGTGACTGATCCCCCCGGTGGAGCTCGAGGTCCACATCAGGTGCACCAGGCCGTCGGCCCTCACCATGACGGGGGACTCGGCCAGCGGGCCCCGTGAGATGTCGAGGGGTCCGAGATCCGTCCAGTGCAGCAGGTCGTCCGAACGCGCCAAGCCCAGGACCATGGTGTAGCTGAACGGAGCGGTCACCGTGGAATAGACCATGTACCAGCAGCCGTTCACGTCGTCATGCCACACCCAGGGATCGCGGCACTGCCTGGTCCAGGCCCCATCCTCGGACCAGGCGCTCCAGGCGAAGTCCGGCTCCCACAGGCAGCCGGGAAAGGTCTTGCCTTCACAGCCGTAGATGTTCGCGCGCGTCCAACGCCGCAGGTTGGGCGAGGTGGCCAGTCCGATGCGCTCCTCGTGGCCGAAGTCGCCGTAGGTCACGCCGGTGTAGAACATGTAGTAGCGGCCGTTCTGCTGGTTGCGCACGATGCAGGGGGACCAGATGTGGGCGTCGTCCCAGTCCGATTCCTCGTCCACGGTCAGGGCATCGGCGCCGTCGGTCCAGCTCACCCCGTCCACGCTGGAGGCGTACCCGAACGCCTTGCCGTCGGTGTCGGGATACTGCTGCCAGAACGGGCCCTTGATGTAGTAGAGATGGTACAGCCCCGCCGCCTGGATCAGGGCGAAGTCGGCGGCCGCGACGCCGTCGGGCGGGTCGTACTCCAGGTGGTGATAGGACGCGCAGTAGCCGCTGTCCGGGTTGGCGAAAAACCGGGTGTCGTTGCAATCGGCCGGACCACAGAGGTTGATGGGTGAGAACCCGTCCCCGTCCTGGTCCGGGCAGGTGAAGGTGAAGTCCTTGGCGCGGCGGTGGTCGGTGGCTGACGGCGCCTCCACCGGGTCCCTCCCGCAACCGGCAAACGCCAGCAGGACCGGCAACGCCAGCCAGACCGGCAACATCATATGCGGTTTCAAGTCCATCCCCCGTAATGGCGACGGTCATATGCGGAACGATAGGGAAATCATGCGCGGCCGGGCGAGACGGGACCGCAGCGGGAACATACCACAGGAATCGCCCCGGGACAACGGTCCCGGCTCTTGTCAATCCGTCCGCACCTCGACCTTGTATCCGCTGTACTTGCGCAGGTTGATCACCCCGCCGTCGAAGATCAGGTACTGGCCCTTGATGCCCTGCAGGACGCCGCCGGCGACAGGATCCTTGTCCAGGTTGAAGGATTTGACCTTCTCCGGGTAGGCGAGCACCGGGTAGCGGAAGGTCCACAGGGTGCGGTCGGCCGCCGGCAGGACACCCTCGATGCCCCATTCCGCCAGGCGCGCCAGGGCCTGGTCGGCCACCGTCTGCAGGTCGAACTGCGGGTCGGCGTCACCCTTGAGCATGCGCGTCCAGTGGGTCTTGTCGGCGAAACCCTCGTCGCTGAGGCGCTTTTCGACCAGCCCCACCGCGCGGCGGTCCGGCAGCACCGCCAGGGGGATGGCGGCGGTGGCGCCCTGGTCGATCCAGCGGGTGGGGATCTGGTGGTGGCGCGTGATGCCCACCTTCACCCCCGAGGTCAGCGAGCAGTACAGGTAGTGGGGCTGGAAGCATTGGCTTTGGGCGAACGCCTCGTCGCGGCAGGGGTTGTCGGCGTCGCCGTGGTGGCACAGCTCGGGGCGCACGATGCAGATGTCGGCCTCGGCGCGGCTTTGCGAGCAGGGGAAACAGAAACCCTGGCCGAAGGTCTTCTTCGTCTTGCGGCCGCAGGCGGTGCAGTGGATCTCGCCGGTGAAACGGATTTCCAACTGGCGGCCCAGGTACGGATTCAGTTCCACGTCCGGGACCCGGTTCTCCTTTTCCCACCAGCCGTCGGTCAGGAAGTAGCGCACGGGGTCGTCGGGTTCGCCGCGCATCTTGCGAAGGGTTCCGGTCCAAACCGTTTCCATGCCGTTTCCATCCGGGAGAAAGTGATGACATGGCCGCGCGCGGCCGATATGGTTGTCACCCGAACACTCTAGCCCCTCGCCGCCCGGTCGGCCACCGGGAACCGAACACGGACGGAGCCGATGCTCAACCGGATCTGGACCTTCTTCTTCTTCGGCGCCTTCGTCGCCGCCGTCGGCCAATCCCTCGCCGGCCACACCGGCGTGTGGGCGGACATGGTGGGCGCCACCTTCGACATGGCCAAAACGGCGTTCGAGATCTCCCTGGGGCTGACCGGGGTGATGTGCCTGTGGCTGGGCATCATGCGCATCGGCGAGCAGGGCGGCGCGGTGGAGGTCCTGGGCCGCGTGTTCGGGCCGCTGCTCCGACGGCTGTTCCCCGGCATCCCCGACGGCCATCCCGCACAGACCTGCATCGTCATGAACATGGCCGCCAACATGCTGGGCCTGGATAACGCCGCCACCCCCCTGGGCCTGAAGGCCATGCGCGAGATGCAGGAGCTGAACCCGGCCAAGGACACCGCCAGCAACGACATGATCATGTTCCTGGTGATCAACACCTCGGCGGTGACCATCATCCCGGTGACCATCTTCACCTACCGCGCGCAACTGGGCGCGGCCGACCCCACGGACATCTTCCTGCCCATTCTCATCGCCACCTTCTGCAGCACCATGGCCGGCCTGATCGTCACGGCAGCGTGGCAGAAGCTGAACTTGCTGCAACCGGTAATCCTGGGCTACCTGGGCGCGGCCACGGCGCTGATCGCCGGCCTGGTGGCGTACTTCTCGCGGCTGGACACGGACGCCCTGCAGGCCCAGTCGTCGCTGCTGGCCAACTTCCTGATCTTCGGCGTGATCATCGCCTTCATGCTGGGCGCGGTGCTGCGCCGGGTGAACCTGTACGAGGCCTTCGTCGAGGGCGCCAAGGACGGTTTCGGCGTGGCGGTGGGCATCATTCCCTACCTGGTGGCCATGCTGGTGGCCATCGGCGTGTTCCGCGCCAGCGGGGCGCTGGATCTGATCCTCGACGGCGTGCGCGGGGCCGTCAGCGCCGTCGGCGTGGACACGCGCTGGGTGGACGGCCTGCCCACGGCCCTGATGAAGCCGCTGTCGGGCAGCGGCGCGCGCGGCATGATGATCGAGGCCATGACCAACAGCGGCGCCGACTCGTTCGCCGGACGCTTGGCCAGCGTCATCCAGGGCAGCACCGAGACCACCTTCTACGTGCTGGCGGTGTACTTCGGGTCGGTCGGCATCCGCAAGACCCGCCACGCGGTGGTCTGCGGGTTGGCGGCCGACGCGGCGGGCGTGGTCGCGGCGATCCTGGTCAGCTATCTGTTCTTCGGATAATCCCCCTGATTCATGGCTTTTTTGTTTTTCCGGTGTGATATAATCTTCTTTTTACGTCTTCCGGGGGGGAATCCGCATGGTCCGCTTTTCTGTCCGCTCTTTCGCCAGGACGATCCTGTTGCTGTCTGTCCTCGTCGCGGGCCTTCTGCTGTCCACGCCGGCTATGGCCCAGGACATGACCACCGCCCGCGTGTCGGTGGGACAGGGAGGCGTCCAGGGCAACGGCTACAGCAACGCCCCGCGCATCTCGGCCGACGGCCGGTTCGTCCTGTTCGCCAGCGGTGCGGACAACCTTGTGCCCGGCGACACCAACGGCCGGCAGGATCTCTTCGTGCGTGATCTCCTGAACTCCACCATCGAACGGGTGAGCCTTGCCACCGACGGTACGGAAGACCCCATGGGCGGCGGGGTGCCCGCGGCCATCTCCGGCGACGGGGACGTGATCGTCTACCGCCGCATCTGGCCGGCCTCGGAGACCTGGATGTACCGGCGCTCCACCGGGGAATCGGCCATCATCAGCGTGGCCTGGGACGGCGGGGTCTCCAACGGCGCCAGCGGCGGCGGCGACATCTCGGCCGACGGGCGCTACGCCACGTTCAACAGCGCGGCCTCGAACCTCGTGCCCGACGACGTGAACGGCGTGGACGACATCTTCGTGCGGGATCTCCAGCTGGGCGTGACCGAACTCGCTTCGGTCTCCACCAGCGGCCTGCAGGCCGGCGCCCCCTGCACCGATTTCGCCATCTCCGATGGCGGGCGTTTCGTGGTCTTCGTCACCCGCTCGGCCAACCTCGACTGGACGGATACCAACGGCAAAGACGACATTTACCTGCGCGACCGCCTGCTGGAAACCACCAGGCGGGCCAGCCTCGCCTCCGACGGCGCCCAGGCGGACCGCGATTGCAGCGACCCCCATGTCTCCGACGACGGGCGCTTCGTGGTCTTCCACTCCTACGCCACCAACCTCGTGCCCGGCGACACCAATAACAGCAGCGACGTCTTCCTGCGGGACATGGTCACCGGCACCACCGTGTGCCTGAGCCGGGACCGCAACGGCGGTCCCGCCAACGGCGACAGCTGGGTGGAGGACATCACCCCTGACGGGCGGTATGTCATGTTTTCCAGCATGGCCAACGACCTGATAGGCGGCGACACCAACAACGCCATCGACGTCTTCGTGCGCGACCTGGCGACCGGCGAGCTGACTCCCGTGAGCCTGGGCGCGGGCGGGATCGCCGACGGCAACAGCTCCGGCGGGGGCCTGAACGCCGACGGCTCCCGCATGGTGTTCTCCAGCGCTGCGACGAACCTCGTGCCCGGCGACACAAACGACCAGTACGATGTCTTTCTGCGTTACCGGGAACCCGTGGCCTCTGTTCCTGTCGGCCCGTCGGCGACGTTGATGGTCGGCCGCCCCTTCCCCAACCCCATGAACCCGGCCACCCGCGTTACGGTCACACTGACCGAGCCGGGCTTCCTGCAAGCCGGGGTCCACGACCTGCGCGGCCGGAAGATCCGCAGCCTCCTTGCCGGATACCTTGAGGCCGGCCAGCACACCCTGGCCTGGGACGGTCGGGACCAGACAGGCCGCCCTGTTCCCGCGGGCATCTACCTGGTGCGGGTGGAAAAGGGCGGCCAGGTCGCGTCGCGCCGTGTTTCGCTGGTCAAATGACGCCCTGATATTCCCATTGAAACTCCTCTTTTTGACTGCGTCAGCGACAGCAACGGAGACCGTTCGTTTGCTCTTGTGCAGTTTGAAAATTTAATTTACAATTTGCAAAAGATCGCAATCACCCCAAAATAAGGAGGCGGGGATGATAACCCGGCACATGCTGGCCACCCTTCAGGACCGCGCAAAGTCGTATCCGGTCGTGTCCCTGACCGGCCCCAGGCAGTCGGGCAAGACCACCCTCGTTCGCGCGGCCTTTCCCCGCGCCGCATACGCCAACCTCGAAGACCCTGAGCAACGCGACCATGCCCGCAGCGATCCCAAGGATTTCCTGCTCCAGTTCCCGGGCCGGGTGATCATTGACGAGGCCCAGCGGGTTCCGGACCTCTTTTCCTGGATCCAGGTGGAAGCCGACCGGAACCACCGACCCGGGCGATTCATCCTGACCGGGTCCCACAATTTCCTGCTCATGCGATCCATCCGCCAATCGCTGGCCGGCCGCTCCGCCGTCCTGCATCTGCACCCCCTGGCCTTCACCGAGTTGGCCGGACGGCGCAAGCTGGTCCCCGACAAGATCGGCAGAACCGCACCCCGGGCCGCCGCGCCTCCCGCGCATCACGAATTGCTCCAGACCCTGCATACCGGTTTCTACCCGCGTATCCACGACCGGGGCATCCCGCCTCAGCAGTGGCTTGCCGATTATTCCCGTACCTATGTCGAACGGGACGTCCGCGAAATCCTGTCCGTGGGCGATCTGGAAGCCTACCACCGCTTCGTGTCCCTGTGCGCCGGGCGCACCGGGCAATTGCTCAACTTGTCCTCCCTGGCGTCGGATTGCGGAATCACCCATCCTACGGCCAGAAGCTGGCTGTCGGTCCTGGAGGCCGGCTTCCTGGTCACCCTGCTGCGACCCCATCACCGGAATTTCAACAAGCGCCTGATCAAGCGACCAAAGCTGTATTTCCTGGATACGGGGCTCCTGTGCTACCTGCTGCGCATCCGGTCGCCGGAGGACCTGCGGACCCACCACATGCGCGGCCAAATATTCGAAAGCTTCGTGGTGTCAGAATTCCTGAAAGCCTACCGCAACGCCGGCCTGGAACCGGACATGTACTTCTGGCGCGATTCCTCTGGCCATGAAGTGGATCTCATCCTCGATCATGGCGAGACGCAAATTCCCATCGAGATCAAGAGCGGCCGGACCTTCGTTGCGGATTTCCTGGCCGGGCTCCACTATTGGCGCGACCTGGCCGGCCTGGCGACCGGACCCGCGGCCCTGATCCATGGTGGCGACAAGGCCATGGTCCGGCAGGGAATCCCGGTGTATCCCTGGTGGTCGATATGATGATCCCCAACGGCCACGACCCCCTGGTCCCGCCCCCGTGCTTCCTGTCGCGGTGGTACACCTGGCTGCTCGTGTTCGCGGCGTTGCTGATCCCCTTTTTCGTGACCATCCCGGTGGGCTTGCGCCGCCATCCGGTAATCGGCCCCCTGGGCGACCAACTGCACATCCCCCTGCTGGGCGCCATCATGCTGGTGCTGTACTGGAAGGGCCCCTTGCGCGGTCGGTTGTGGATCGCGGCCGCGGCCGCAGCAGTGATCGGCGGCCTCATCGAGGTGGTCCAGATGTACGTGGGCCGCGCGGCCCTGCTGCACGACTGGTACATGGACCTGGTGGGCATCGGCATCGTCACCGGGTTCGTGCTCTGGCGGGGATGGCGTGGGGCCCGGCCCGGCGCCTCCCGCGCGGGCCTGGCCCTGATGGCAGCGCTGCTGCTGTTCATTCCCTGGAACCTGCGCGAGGTGCCCGGCATCGTGCGCGGCCGCAGAATCGTGTCCGCCCACTTTCCCCTGCTGGACGGCTTCGAGAATCCGGCCACCCGTCCCCTTTGGGAGGAGACGGACGATGCCGTCATGACCTTTGCGCGCGTGGCCGATGGTCCGCACGGACCCGCCGGAGTGCTCGAGATCGCCGGCGCCCCGCCGCACACCTGGCCCGGCGCCAAGATGGGCCAGTTTCCCTGGGACTGGAGCGCGTACACCCGCCTGGTCGTGCGCCTGCGGCACACCGGACCGGACACGACGCTGACAGGCTTCCGGGTGGCCGTGGAAGACTTCGCCGGCCGCCTGGAGGACGCGCACTTCTCGCAATCCTTCCTGGCCTCAAGCGACTGGCAGGAGTTCGTCATGCCTCTGGCTGGACGCAGGGCCGACCAGGGCGATCACATCATCGACCTCCGCGAAGTCGCGTCCGTCTATATCTATC
>JALUJS010000409.1:0-2098 GCA_027056825.1 Candidatus Krumholzibacteriia bacterium
GGGCAGCGGCGGCGGGGGCATGCCCATGGAGATGTGCATGAACATGTGCACGCAGATGACCCGTTCCATCGCGCAGACCAGTGAACTGGCCGCCTACGCCACGCCGGAGCTGCGCGGCCTGTTCGAGACCTGGCTGGCCGAGGTCGAACAGGAAGCCATGAAGATCCTCACCGGGAACGGATCGGTGACCGCACCGGAACTGGCGACCCAGCTCGGCATTTCACCCGAGAGCGCCGTGTTCATCATCGCGCGCCTGGCCAGATCCGACAGGGTCGAAGCCGGCGCGCGACTCACCGACGACTCTTGACCGTGAAGGAAGTACCACATGGATCCGGGATACCACTGGTGGGGCGGGATGTGGGTGTTCCCCGTCATCATGCCCATCGTCATGATCATCATCATCCTGGTGTTCGTGTTGCCGCTGTTCGGACGCCAGGGCCCGCCCTGCGCTCCAAGGGATTCGACGACCGGTCCTCATTTCTGGAATGGATCCGGCGACGAAACCGCCCTGGACATCCTGAAGAAGCGCTACGCCAAGGGTGAGATCACCTCCGAGGAATTCGAGAAGATGCGCCGGGAGATCATGTGAACCAAAACGGTCGCACGGACCAGAAGGCCCACTGGGACCTCAGTTTCCGCCGGACTTCGGCCTTCTTCGGTAGTGACCCGAGCGGTTTTTTGAGTGGTCCCTGCCCCTGCTGCGGACCCGGGGCGTACGATCCCTGCTGGAACCGGGCTGCGGCCAAGGCCGCGACACCATCGCCTTCATCCTGCGCGAGACCCACCGGGTTCTCGAACCCGGCGGGCTGGTGTTGTACTCCGTGCGCAGCGACTTCGACCCCCATTACGACCAGGGTCGCGACCTCGGTGACGGCTTCCGTGAGATCGGTGGCTTCGTGGTCCACTTCTTCACCGAATCCAAGATTCGCCGGCTGGCCGGGGGATACCGGATCAGGGAAATCCGACGCTTCCAAGAAGGCCGCCTGCCGCGGGATCTGTTCTGCGTGGCCATGGAGAAAACCGCCGCTCCCGATGTCCGGTACCCCGAACCACGCCAGGAGGAAGGGATGAGCAGCCCACCGAGCCGGTTCTGGGTTTTCATGGACACCGCCCTTGCACGCGGAGCCCCGGACCGCAAGTTGTCCATCGAGCAGGAAGCGCAGAACCCGGTATCCGAACCGGAGGACGACACCAGCGACACATGAGGCGCCTGACCTTGCGCTTCAGTTGAAGCACCCCATGCCCCAGGAATGTGACGGATCCCCGTCACCCGAGCCCCATCAACCCTCACTCAGGGCCATGCCGGTGATGCCTGTCATCGCAAGGGTTATCGCGGCCGGTCCGGTATTACAACCACCAGCCACCATGGAAAAAGGGCCCCCCCGATGAGGGAGCCCTTTGGTATTGGTAGCCCCTAGGGGACTCGAACCCCTGTTTCCGCCGTGAGAGGGCAGCGTCCTAGGCCACTAGACGAAGGGGCCACGCTATCATCATCGCCGCCGTAACAGCAACGCAATCCGTGGCTTGTGGTTGCCCGGGGAGGATTCGAACCCCCATCGACTGATCCAGAGTCAGCTGTCCTGCCGTTGGACGACCGGGCAATCGAACGCGGAATATATACCGTTCCGGGCCGCCGCGCAAGTCCCGGAGAACGCTTTTCCGGACCCGCTCAGGAGCGGATCCGCGCCAATTCCCGCGCCAGCACCCGATGCAGCGCCTCGGGCGACTCGAGGTCCATGGGGCTGACCCCCCAGTCGGCCGGCAACAGGATGAAGGGTTCGGTCTGTGGGCCGCCCAGGCCGCCGTGGCTGCTGACCTGCTCTTCCATGACCACCAGGCGCCCCCGCTCCTCCAGCCAGGCGCCGTGGACCACCAGGTCCCCCACGTCCGGGCAGCCCAGCAGCTGGGCCAGCTCCCCCGCCCAGCGGTCGGGTTGCCCGTACGGGGCCAGGGGATCGCCGCTGCCGCCGATCTGGCCGAGGATCGAGCCCTCGCCCTCGTCCTTGCCGCCAGCCTCCGGCGCCGCGCGCCAGAGACGGCCCGCCAGACGGCTTAAGGGCAGGGATTGCAGCCAGACCTTGCCGGGCCCGGTCAGTGT
>JALUJS010000409.1:2108-2785 GCA_027056825.1 Candidatus Krumholzibacteriia bacterium
TGCCGCCGATCTGGCCGGTGATGAGGTTGCGGATGCCGCCGCCGCCGATGGCCACCGCGTCCCCGTAGGCCCGACTGGCGGCCACGAAACCCACCCCCTCGTGCTCCGCCAGCGCTTCCACCAGGCCGGGATACAGGGCGATGATCTCCTCCAGGTGCAGGGCCTCGTCGTGGCCCGGGAAGTATACGTGGGCCAGGCTTCCCGAAGCGCACACGATGGGTCCGCCGGCACCCGCGAGGCCCGCGGCCTCCGCCTCCGCTTCCGCCTCGGCCCTTGTGATGGCCCGCAGGGCGCGCTGCCCACGCCGCGCCGCCCAGCCCAGTCGGCGATCCCCGACCTCCTCCAGCTCCGCCATCAGCCGGGCGGTGTAGCTGCGGTCCGGGTCGAAGGCACGTCCGGGATCAGGCAGCCCGTCCGGGGCCCTGCCCGTCAGACGGTCCAGGGTGTCGTCCAGGGTCTCGCCGCACAGCAGGCGGTAGGGGATGCTGGGGGTCTGGCCGTGGTCCGACATCAGCACGATGTCGTAGTTGATGGGCGACTGCCGGCGCGCACGCCGGCGCAGGGCCCGCAGCCGGCGGTCGAATCCCGCCAAAGCCAGCTGGGCCTCGTAGGTGTCGGGCCCGGCGTGGTGGGCCACATCGTCGTAACCCACGAAGTTGGAATAGATCACCGGCACC
>JALUJS010000410.1:0-1608 GCA_027056825.1 Candidatus Krumholzibacteriia bacterium
TTCTATCCCGTTAATTTTATAGGGGTTGCATAAGTGGTTGCAGCTCTTTGAAAACAAAAATCATATCTATTGAATAGGCTCCCGGAAGAACCCCTACATGGGAAGCAGGATTAGCTTGACCACCGCAAAACAGGCCAATAAATTCCCTGCCAATAAAGTAACAATCTATTGATCGCGAAATTTCTCGCGTTTCACCAGGGGCGTCGCCCCGTAATGGCCACCAAGACGGCCAGGAGGTCAAGATCATGAAGCTCTCACGGATCATCACCCTGATGCTGGCGGCAGCCCTGGTTGCGTTGTTCTGCGGCGCGGCCCTGGCCCAGGACCACCCCACCAAGTCCGAGCATCCCACCAAATCCGAACACCCGGCCAAGACCAAGGCCACCGCCGAGAAGGTGGATGTCAGCAAGATGAGCGGCAAGGAACTCTACAAGACCCGCTGCAAGGTCTGCCACACGGCTGATTCGGACGCCGGCGAGTACACCCCCATGTCCCTGATCATGGAGCAGTGGGAGGAATTCTTCGACGGACAGTTCGTCGAGACCCACAAGGACGTGATCTGCCCCAAGGACAAGACCAAGAAAGTCACCGACATGTTCGACAAGGACATGCTCAAGAAGATCAAGAAGTTCTGTGTCGACCACGCGGCCGACAGCGAGCAGCCCATGACCTGCGGTTGATCGCCCATCGTTCCGCCCGGGGCCGTCCCCCTGGAACCACGGCGGCCCCAAGAACCTGAACAAGGAGCTCACCCATGCGCAAACTGCTGATCACCGTGCTGGCCGTGATCCTGCTGGTGGCCCTCACCGGCCAGGCCCTGGCCGTCAAGGACACCGACAGCCGTATCAAGGCCCTGGAAAAACGCCTGCAGAAGCTGGAGATCAAGGCCGCCCGCAACAAGATCGACTTCAGCGGCGACCTGCGGGTCGAGGCCCACACCATCACCGGCAATGTCCCCGACTACTACGACGGCATGATGCTGCAGAACATCCTGGTCAACACGATGTTCTTCCACAGCACCACCGGCAATCTGCCCATGACCGGTCTGGGCGAGTTCGACTACAGCCAGGTCCAGAACGAGATCGGGGCCAACTACGCCGGTTACCAGATGTGGCTGGGCGGGTTCGACTTCAACACCACCTTCCCCACCGAGATGCAGTCCCTGCTCACGGACATGGCCATCGCCCAGGGCCTGGATCCGGCGACCATGACCGAGGCCGACTGGGCCATGGTCAAGGACGGCGCCATGATGGGTATGATGGCGGTGCCCGGCGTTTTCCAGGAAGGGTACGACACCGACAACGACATCCTCTACACCACCCGCATGCGCCTGAACATGCACGCCAAGGTGGCCAGCAACGTCAGCTTCAACGGCCGCTTCTCCATGTACAAGCCCTGGGGCGCCTCCACCCAGACCGGCGTCTTCAACGGCCAGCCCAACACCCTGAACACCGACGCCAACTGGCCCGGCGTTCCCGGTGACGCCAACCTGTACGTCGAGCGGGCCTTCTTCTCCTGGAACAAGCTCGCCGGCCAGCCCATGTACCTGAGCCTCGGACGCCGCCCCAGCACCGCCGGTCCCCCGCTGAACCTGCGCCAGGACGAGCC
>JALUJS010000410.1:1618-2780 GCA_027056825.1 Candidatus Krumholzibacteriia bacterium
CCCATGGGCACGGTGATCGACTTCCAGTTCGACGGCGCCACCCTGGGTTACCAGCTTTCCGACAAGACCGAGCTGCGGGCCTGCTACGGCCTGGGCTACGAATCCCAGTACGGCAACGGATCCCTGCTGCAGCGTCCGGCCGACCGCCTGAAGGACGCTTCCTTCTTCGGCTTCAACATCGACGCCTACAACACCCCCGAGATGCTGGTCCAGACCACCATCGCCCGGGCCTTCAACATCACCGACGGATTCAACGGCATGGTGATCATGCCCAACGATCCGATCAGCGGCAATCCCATGCCCGGTCCCATCGTCACCCGCTTCAGCCCCTCGGCCAACCTCGGCGACTTCGACCTGGCCAGCGTGCTGCTGCAGCGGCGCGACGGGCCGGTGGACTGGTTCGTCTCCGGCAGCTGGAGCAAGAGCCGCCCCGACGAGGGCGTCACCAGTCCCTTCGGCGGCCTTCTGTCCGACCCCTTCGCCCCGGCCGAGGATCACACGGGCTCCATGTACTACCTGGGCGCGCGAGTGAACTTCAACGAGGACAAGACCAAGGTCGGTCTCGAGTGGAACAAGGGTTCGCAGTACTGGTTCAACTTCGCCCCCGCCCAGGACGACCTGATCGCGCCGAAGACCAGCACGCGCGGCACCGTGATCGAGGCCTACCTGACCCACCGCGTGAACCACAAGTTCATGATCAAGCTGGCCTACATCGACTACAGCTACGACTATTCGGGCAGCGGCTGGCACGTGGGCGCCCCGAAGGACCTGGACACAGCCCAGGTGCTCGGCTTCCCCACTTACAAGGACGCCTCGAAGCTCTCACTTGGCTTCACGGCGAAGTTCTAGGAGGAACACCACATGAAGCGCACCGCGACGCTTGTCCTGTCGCTGGTGATGGTTGCCGCGCTGGCCGGGTCCGCCCCGGCGGCGCGGCAGCATTACAGCCACCAGGACATGGAAGAATTCGTCCATTACGAGGGAACCAAGACCTGCCTCCAGTGCCACGAGGAGGAAGCGCAGAACTTCTTCCACTCCCAGCACTACCAGTGGCGCGGCCAGTCCCCCGACATCGTCAACGCCAAGGGCCTGGAGCTGGGCAAGTTCAATACCATGAACGACTTCTGCACCAACCCCATTCCCAGCTGGATCGGCAACGCGG
>JALUJS010000411.1 GCA_027056825.1 Candidatus Krumholzibacteriia bacterium
CGACCGCCAGGTCGGCGTGTCGAAGATGTCCAAACGCATCATCCTGGAGGCGATGGTCATGGTCTGGGCCCTGCGCCTGCGGCGTATCCGGTGATGACTGACGGGATGAAGACAGGCGCGGTTCCGCCCGGAGGGGGCGGTCTGGACCTGAACATCGTCATCGTCCACTACAACACCAGCGATGACCTGGCGCGGTGCCTGGAATCGGTCTTCGTCAACCCGCCGCGCTGCTCCTTCCAGGTGACGGTGGTGGACAACGCGTCCACCGACCCGGGGCTGGCGGCCGTGCGGGAACGCTTCACGGGCGTGGACTGGATCATGAGCGGCCAGAACACGGGCTACGCCCGGGGCTGCAACCGGGGGATGGCGGCGCACCCGGCGCAGTGGTACCTGCTGCTGAACCCGGACATCGTGGTGCAGCCCGGCGCCCTGGACGCGGTCCTGGCCTGCGGACGCAGTCATCCGCGCGCCGGCATCATCGGCCCGCAGTTGCTGAACGAGGACGGCTCGATCCAGGATTCCTGCCGCCGGTTCTACACCCTGCGCACCCTGCTGCTGCGGCGCACCTTCCTGGGCCGGCTGTTCCCTGACAGCGACGTGGTGGCGCGCCACCTGATGCGCGACTTCGACCACCTGTCGAACCGCCCGGTGGACTGGGTCCTGGGCGGCTGCATGCTCGTTTCCCACGCGGCCCTGGAGCGCTGCGGCCCCATGGACGAACGGTTCTTCCTCTACTTCGAGGACGTGGACTGGTGCTACCGCATGTGGCAGGCCGGATGCGAGGTGCTCTACACCCCCGACGCCAGGTTCGTGCACCGGCACCGGCGGGCGAGCGCGCGCGGGGCCTTCACCCGTTCGTTCTGGCTGCACCTGGGCAGCCTGATCTCCTTCTACGAGAAGTGGGGCGCCCTGGTCTGGCTGCTCAAGCGCTGGCGCGAGCCCCTGCTGATGCTCCTGTTCTGGGTGCTGGACATGGCCGCGGTGTCGGCGGGGTTCGTGGCGGCCTGGGCCGTGCGGAAGCTCGCCGGGCCCCTGTTCGCGCAGCCGGTTTTCCCGTTCTCCGAGTACGCACCGCTGCTGGGCTACACGCTCCTGCTCTCCTCGGTGGTCTTCTGGGGCAGCGGTCGCTACGCCCCCGGCGGCCTGCGCGACAAGGGGACGTGGGCCCAGGACCTGCAGCGCGCCGGCACGGTCTTCATGCTGGTGCTGGCCAGCACCTACCTGGGCAACATGGACGTGGTGAGCCGGGCGGTGCTGCTGGTCTTCGCGCCGCTCCTGGTGGCGGGGCTGCGCGGAACCCGCCGGCTGCTGCGCGGGGTCATGGCCCGGCTGGAACGGGGCCGCCTGGCCCTGGAGCGGACCCTGCTGGTGGGTCCGCCGGGGGTGTTGGCGGACTGGCTGGCCGCCGCCGGGGATCTGACCGCCTCGGGGGTGGACCCGGTGGGCTTTGTTTGCGACCATGACGAATACGGCGCCCTGCCTCCGCTGGACGGGGGGCGCGTGCCCTGGCTGGGAGCGACGGCGGAACTGCCGGAAGTGGTGCGCCGTTACCGGGTCAGCCAGGTCGTGATCTGGCCCCAGGGCGATGCGGGCACGGGGACCCTGCGCCTGTGGGGCGCCCTGCGCCGCCTGGGCGTCCGCCTGCGCTGGCAGTCGGAGCAGGCCTGGCTGCTGGCCGCCGGCGCCCGGGCCGAGGTCTTCGGCGGAACCCTCGGCGCGGTGCGGGGACCGGGGCAGACCCGTTGGCTGCGCGGTGCCCTGCGCCGGGCGGGTGACGTGGCGGCGGGCGCCATCCTGGCTGTGGTGAGCGGCCCGGTGCGGCTGTGGGACCGCGTGCGGGGCCGCATCGGCCGCGATATCCTCCTGCGCGGGATCCGGCTGGCCGATCCCTGGGGCTTCGACGCCACCGTGGCCGTTGCCTGCGCCCCCGACGGCCAGGTCCTGGGCATGGTCCGGCAGTGGGACCTGGCCCTGGCCCTGCTGCAGGGGCGGATCACCTTCACCGGACCGTTCACCCTGGCGGACGGTCTGCGGTGGCGGGAGCCGGATCCGGTGGCTAAGCTGGCTTTCTGGACGGGGGATCCCGTTCCCTGCGCCCTGCGCGGGCCCCGGACCGGCCACGGGCCGGAAGGCGCGGGCTTCTGGAATCGGCCGGGCGGACTCGACTTCCTGGATGCGACGAAGCCGCGCGCGTCCGATGCGCGGACCTCGACGACAACGGACAAGGCGGATGTTTCATGAGTAGAGCGATGCGGAAGATGATGAGGTTGCCCGCGGGCGAAAGAGCGCTTGTGGTCGCGGGCGTTGCGGCCCTGCTGGTCATGGCGGCCGTCGCGGGCGCCGAACCGGGCTTCGAACCCCTGCTGGCTCCCCACGGCGCCACCGCGCTGCTGGAACAGGACGCGACGGTGTTTGCCGGGCTTGACGGCGCCGGCCTGGCCTTCGCCCCGGCGGACGCCCCGGAGTCCTGGCGCATCTGGCATCCCGGCGAGGGCCTGGGCGGTGGCGAGGTCACCGACCTGGCCTGGTCCGGCCGCTACCTGTGGGTGGCCACCGCCGACGGTGGCCTGACCCGCATCGAGGATCCCGCCGGCGAACCCTCGTTCCGCCAGTACACCAGCAATCTCGGCAGCCTGGACGTCACCGCCGTCGCCGGCACGGTGATCGGACAGGGCGAGCGGGTGTACTACGGCATGCGCGAAGGCGGAATCGGCCGCATCATCGACGGCATTTCCGGCAACATCTACACCGCCGAACAGGACGGGCTGGTGGACGACCGCGTCACGTCCCTGGCCCTGCTCGGCGAAGACCTGTTCATCGGCACCGAGACCGGCGTGTCCCTCTTTTCCGGCAACACCTTCACGACCATCAACGCGGGGTTGCCCGACACCCTGATCCACGACCTGGCCGTGACCGGGGACGGTGCGGTGGCCGCGGCCACCGACGCCGGGGTCTTCGTGTGGGATCCCGACGCCGCGGCGTGGTCGGAACTGGGCAGCTTCGGCCGTTCCGCCCATGTCCTGGCCGCCGATCCGGGCGGGCTCTACGCCCTGAACGATGACGGCTCATCCGCGCTGGCCCTCTGGGACGGCCAGGTGTGGACCGACATCACCCTGCCCTATCCCACGGTTTCGGCCGTGGCCGCGGGAGCGAACCTGTGGGTCGCCGGCCGGCGCGCCTTGCCCGGCATGGGCAGCGGCGCCTCCTACGCCTGGTACGCGCGGGGCGGGACCACGGGCGGATTCGCGTCGGTGACCCTGTCCGGTTCGCTGGTGCGCAACGCCGAGGGCGTGGCCTTCGACAGCGGCGGCGGCGCCTGGGTCGGCTCCTACGTGGCCGACGCCGTCAGCGGCCTGGCCGACGGGCAGTGGCAGGGGATCTACGAACTGGACGCCAATACCGAGGACGCGCGGGGCCTGTTCAACTACTACTCCAACATCCTGAGCATGGCGGGGGATCCACAGGGACGGGTCTGGATCGACCAGTACACCACCGGACTGATCCGGCACGATCCGGCCACCGGTCTTGACGCCTACTTCACGCCCCAGACCAGCGGCCTGTCCGGGGCCTACATCCTGGACATGGTCTTCCATCCGGACGGGCCGCTGATCCTGACCCACGACATCGCCTGGCAGGAGGGCGCCCAGTACGACGAGAAGGTGGACATCCTGCTGGATCCCGACCGCGCGGAAGACCCGGGACAGTGGATCACCCTGCCCACGGACACCGGCGGCATCACCAGCACCAACCGGATCTGGAGCGCGCTGGTCGTGCGCCGGGACGTCATCTGGTTCGCGGCCGAGGACTACGGCCTGCTGCGCTGGGACATCAACGGCGACGGCGCCGGCCCCGACGACCCGCTGACCTGGGACGACTTCGGCGACGACCGCTGGGACGGACCGCTGGACGCCTGGTACGGCACGGGCAACGATCCCAAGCGGGTCCACGGCCTGGCCCTGGCGCCCGACGGCACCATCTGGGCCGGGGGCAACGGGCTGGTCCGCTTCAGCTACGACGAGAGCGCCCGGCTGGCCACGGTGCTGGAGACCTACACCGAGAAGACGAGCAACTTCCTGCCCGGCCTGGTCAGCGCTGCCGTGTCGGACGTGGCGGTGGACGGCAACGGCGACGTGTGGGTGGCGTGCAGCGCCGGCCTGAACCGCGTGCGCCGCAGCGGCGGCCAGGTGGTGGTGGACGCCTGGCTCGACCTGGGCAACTACCTGGCCAACCCCAACTTCGGGCTGCTGTATTCCACCGGCGTGATCGCGCCCCTGCCCGGGACCACGTACCGCGACCTGGCCGTTTCGCCCGACGGTCGCAGGGTGCTTCTTTCGGCCGACCGCGGCGCGGCGCTGATCACCGTGGACACCCCTGCCGGAAGTTCCGGGGGAGGTGTGCTCGACGGGGTCCATTGCTATCCCAATCCCTGGGTGCCCACCCTGAACGACGGCTACCTGAAACTGGGCGGGCTGCCCGCCGCGGCCGCCGACGGCGGCGTGGAGGCCGTGGTCTACACCCTGGAGGGCGAGCGGGTCTACCGCACCAGCGGCGTGCTGCCGGACACCGGGTTCTGGGACGGCCGCAACCGCTTCGGCGACCCGGTGGCCACCGGCATGTACGTCCTGCGGGTTTCCTGGCGGGGGCAGTCCGTGGCCGTGCCCTTGAACGTGGTGCGCTGATGGCGGGGACGAGGATCCTGGTCATCGGGGCCGGGTCGGCCGGCCGGTCCCTGGTCGAGGAGATCAGGGCGCGGAACCTGCCCGTCGAGCCGCTGGCCTTCCTGGACGACGACCCCGCCCTGCAGGGCACCGAGGTGTGCGGCCTGCCGGTGGCCGGAGGCACCACGGATCTGCCGCGTCTGGCCCCGGAACTGGGGGCGGAGGAGGTCCTGCTGGCCATCCCCTCGGCCGGCGGCCCGCTCATCCGCCGCATGGTGCTGCTGGCCCGCCGGGCCGGATTGCACCTGCGCATCGTGCCCGGTTTGCGCGACATCATCCTGGGCGACGTCAGCTACCAGCAGGTGGCCGAGGTGCAGCCGGATCACCTGCTGGGCCGCGAGAGCGTGGATTTCCAGGAGGAGTCCGCCCGCGAAGTCGTTGCCGGGCGCACGGTGCTGGTCACCGGGGCCGGGGGCTCCATCGGCGGGGAACTGTGTCGCCGCCTGCTGCCCCTGGAGCCGGCCCGCCTGGTCATGCTCGGGCGGGGGGAGAACAGCCTGTTCGAGATGGAGGCCGCCCTGCGCGAGCGCTTTCCCGACGCGCCCCTGCAACTGGTGGTGGCCGACGTGCGCGACCGCGACCGGCTCGAGGTGCTGTCCGGCCGGCTGCGGCCGGACCTGATCCTGCACGCGGCGGCGCACAAGCACGTGCCCCTGATGGAGGAGAATCCCGAAGAGGCCGTGCTGGTCAACGTGGGAGGGACGGCCAACATGGTGGCGTTTGCCCGCCGGACCGGGGCCGAGCGCTTCGTCCTGATCAGCACGGACAAGGCCGTCGAACCGGCCAGCGTCATGGGGGCCACCAAGAAACTCGCCGAGGCTGTGGTGCGCGCGGCCGCCGCCGACGGCGGGCCCACCCGCCTGATGACCGTGCGCTTCGGCAACGTCCTGGGCAGCCGCGGGTCGGTGATTCCCTTCTTCAAGCGGCGCATCGCCGCCGGCCTGCCGCTGCCGGTCACCCACCCGGAGATGACCCGTTACTTCATGACCATCAAGGAGGCGGCCCTGCTGGTCATCGAGGCCATGGTCATGGGCGAGTCCGGGGCGACCTACATCCTGGAGATGGGCGATCCGGTGTCCATCCTCGAACTGGCCAAGAACCTGCTGGTGCTGTCGGGGGTGGCCGAGGGGGCGGACGATTCCTGGCCCCAGATCACCATCACCGGGCTGCGGCCCGGCGAGAAGCTGCACGAGTCCCTGTGCGAGGCGCGGGAAAAGCTCGTGCCCAGCGACAACCCCCTGATCGGCCGGGCCGTCATCACCGGTCAGGACCGGCGACTGGGGGAGGCGGACCTGCGGGAACTCATGGCCACGGCCACCGCGGGGGATATCCCCCGCCTGCTCGACCTGCTGGCCGACCTGGCCGGGGCCGAGGCCCTGCGCCGCACCGGGGAGGGAACGGATGTCCGCTGACGCCGCGTACGCCGGCCGGCGCTTCATCGACCGCGAGGAATTCCTGCCCTTCTTCCGACCGGATCTGGGGGAGGAGGAGATCGCCGCGGTCACCGCGGTCCTGCGCGGGGGCTGGCTGACCTACGGGGCCAGGGTGCGCGAATTCGGCACCGCCTGCGCGGACTATCTGGAGACCCCCCGGGCCGAACCTGTCAGCAGCGCCACCGCGGGCCTGCACCTGGCCCTCGAGGCGCTGGACATCGGGCCCGGCGACGAGGTGATCCTGCCCTCGCTGACGTTCGTGGCCACGCTGAGCGCGGTGCTGCACCGGGGCGCGGTGCCCGTGCTGGCGGACATCGATCCGGGGACCCTGTGCCTGGACCCGGTCGCCTGCGCCCGGCTGGTGACCTCCCGCACCCGGGCGATCATGCCCGTGGACATGGGCGGGCACCCCTGCGCCATGGCGGATTTCCGGGCCCTGGCCGCCGAACACGACCTGAAGATCGTGCGTGACGCGGCCCACAGCTTCGGCGCGCGGGAACACGGCCGGCGCGTGGGCTCCGGCTGCGACGCCACCGTGTTCTCCTTCTACGCCACCAAGTGCATCACCACCGGGGACGGCGGCCTGGTGACCTGCGACGATCCCGCGCTGGCCGATCGCGTGGCCCGGCTGGCCTTCCACGGCATGGACGGCAACGCCTGGCAGCGATACGGCGACAAGGGGCGCTGGTACTACGAGATCGTCGAACCGGGCTGGAAGCACCACCTGGGGGACCCCGCGGCCGCCCTGGGCCTGGTGCAGCTGGCCCGTTCGGACGACTTCATGGCCCGCAGGACCGCGGTGGCCCGCCTGTACAACGAGCGCCTGGCCGGGTTGCCCGGCGTGACCCTGCCGCCCGAGCAGCCGCACATCGCGCACGCCTGGCACCTCTACATGCTGCGCGTGGACCCGGACGTGGTGCCCGGGGGGCGCGACCGCGTGATCGCCGACCTGACGGCCAACAACATCGGCTCCTCGGTGCATTTCATTCCCCTGCATCACCATCCCGCCTTCGGGGAGCTGGCCGCGAAGTTCGGCGGGAATCTGCCTGAGACCGAGCGCTACTTCCGCCAGGCGGTGAGCCTGCCCCTGTTCCCGGCCATGACCCGGGCCGAGGCCGAGGACGTGGCCACGGTGGTGCGGGCCAGCGTGGAGGCCGCCCTGGCATGAGCCGTTCCGCGGACACCGCCGGGGAAGCGCCCGCCTACGCCGCGGAACTGCCCGGGGACTGGGACGACCTGGTGCGGTCCTGCCCCGCGGCCGAATACACCCAGACATCCCATTGGCTGCGCTGCGTGGCGCGCCACTACCCGGGAGCGCAGCTGGCGGTCCTCACCGTCCGCCGCGACGGACGCCTGGTCGCGGGGCTGGCCGCGGTGGCCCTCGCCTCGGGACCGCTGCGGCGGCTGGACAGCGGCCTGGAGGGAACCGCGGGCGGCCCCCTGGTGGCCGGGGACCTGGACCCCGCCGACCAGGATCGCCTCTTCCTGGCTGTCGTCGACGCCTACGCGGGGCTGCGGCGGGGACCGCGCACGGCGCTGGGCATGGCCCTCGCCCCGCTCCGGGAGGAGCGGTTCGGCCCCGTGCTGCGGGGACGGAAACCGTGGCGGCGCCATGATTCCCCCACGGCGGTCATCAGCCTGGAGGGGGGGCTGGAGACGGTGGAGCGCGAACGCCTGAAGAAAAACAAGCGCAACGAGCGCAACCGCGGCCTGCGCCGGGGGGTGACGGTGTTCGCCACCACCGATCCGGTGTGGCTGGAGCGCTATTACCCCCTGTACCTGCGGGCCGCCGGGCACTGGGGGATCAGGCCGGTGCCCGAACCTTTCATCCGGGACCTGCTTCAGGGGCCGCCGGGGGAGGGTCCCGGACAGGCCTTCCTGACCTGCGCCGTGCTGTCGGACGAGGTCATCGGAGCCCACCTGAACCTGCACCTGGGGGAGCGGGTCTTCGCCTGGTCCGGGGTGACCGATCCGCGCTACGCGCGTACGCACTTCCCCTCCACGGTGTGCCTGTGGGGCGACCTGGAGGAGGCCTGCCGCCGCGGCGCCCGCTGGCTGGACATCGGGGCCAGCGACGTGGCCGCCTCCCTGCTGAACTTCAAGCGGTTCTTCGGCGCGGAACTCCAGCAGCGGGGCTACTACACCAGCGAGGGGATCCTGGTTCGGCTGGCGCGCCGAGCCCGCCGGCTGCTGAAAGCCGGCGACCGCGGCGGTTCCCGCTGGCACGACCGTGCGTCGGGGAAGTCATGAAGCTGCTGGAGCCGGGTTCGCGAATCCTGCTCAGCCGCCTGTTCCAGGTGGCGGCCAACGCGGCGGTGGTGCTGCTGGTGGCGTCCCGCCTGGGGCCCGCCGGGCAGGGACACTACAGCCTGACGGTGGCCCTGGCGATGCTTCTGGCCTCGCTGCTGGCCGCCGGACAGGGGCTGGCCGCGGTGCCGCACCTGCGGCGCGGGGACATCTCCGCCGGCAGGATCCTGCGCGCCCAGCTGCTGTGGTCGGCCGTGGCGTTGACGGCCCTCGGGACCCTGGCCCTGTGGAGCATGGCGACTGCCCCGGCCCGCTTCCTGGCCGCACACTTGGGCTGGACCCCGGGCCTGGGCTTCGTCGTCGCCGGCGCGGTGCTGGGCATCCTCCTGTTCGAGATCTTCTCCTACGACCTGCTGGCCCGCGGTCGGCTGGTGGTGGGCGCGGCGGCGC
>JALUJS010000412.1 GCA_027056825.1 Candidatus Krumholzibacteriia bacterium
TCCGCCGGGCGCCCCCTGGCCCTGGAACGCATACTCACCGCGGGCTTCGGCCGCCGCTCTGCGAGGGGATCCTCATGAACGAACCGCACGACACGCCGCCGGACGCCGCCGCCGACTCCATTCCCGCCGCGCTGGAGGCCCTGCGGGCCGGCGAAATCGTCATCGTGGTCGATGACGAGGATCGCGAGAACGAGGGCGATTTCATCATCGCCGCGGAGAAGGTCACGCCCCAGGCGGTGAACTTCATCGCCAAGCACGGCCGCGGGCTGATCTGCCTGGCCGCCACCGGGGAACGCCTGCGCGAGCTGGACATCGAGCCCATGGTCTCGCGCAACACCGCGGCCCTGGGGACCAACTTCACCGTGAGCATCGACGCGGCCGACGGGATCACCACCGGGATCAGCGCCGCCGACCGCGCGCGCACCGTGCAAGTCTTCATCGATCCGCGGACCCGGCCCCGGGACCTGGCGCGCCCCGGACACATCTTCCCGCTGGAGGCCCAGCCGGGCGGGGTGCTGCAGCGCGCCGGGCACACCGAGGCCGTGGTGGACCTGTGTCGCGCCGCGGGGATGTACCCGGCTGGCCTGCTGTGCGAGATCATGGACGACGACGGGGAGATGGCGCGCATGCCGCGGCTGCGCGAACTGGCCCGGGAGCACGGGCTGCAGCTGATCACCATCGCGGACCTGATCGCCTGGCGTCGCCGCAACGAGGTGCAGGTGGTGCGCGAGGCGGAGGTGCCCCTGCCCACCGACTGGGGCGAGTTCCAGATGGTGGCCTACTCCACCCGTGTGGACAATGCCACCCACGTGGCCCTGGTCATGGGGGAGATCACCCCCGACGAACCGGTGCTGGTGCGCGTGCACAGCGAGTGCATGACCGGCGACCTGTTCCACAGCCTGCGCTGCGACTGCGGCCAGCAGATGGACGCCGCCCTGCGCACCATCGCGGCCATGGGCAAGGGCGTGTTCCTCTACATGCGCCAGGAGGGCCGCGGCATCGGCCTGGTCAACAAGATGAAGGCCTACCGGCTGCAGGATCTGGGCGCCGATACGGTGGAGGCCAACGAGAAGCTGGGCTTCCCCGCGGACCTGCGGGACTACGGCATCGGCGCGCAGATCCTGCGGGATCTGGGCGTGCGGCGCATGCGCCTGATGACCAACAACCCCCGCAAGATCGTGGGGCTGAAGAGCTACGGGCTGGAGGTGGTGGACCGGGTTCCCCTGGAGATCGAACCCAACCACCGCAACGAACGCTACCTCAAGACGAAGAAGGCCCGCATGGGCCACATCCTCGACCACCTGTAAAGGAGAGAACCATGGGCAGGACCTTCGAAGGCAAGTTCGATTCCCGGGGCAGGAGGATCGCCGTGGTGGGAAGCCGCTTCAACGACTTCTTCACCCGCGAGCTGATGGACGGGGCCCTGGACTGCCTGCACCGCCACGGCGTGCAGGACGACCAGATCGACACCGCCTGGGTGCCGGGCGGCTTCGAGATTCCCATCGCCGCCAAGCGCCTGGTTGAGACCGGCCGCTACGCCGCGGTGGTGTGCGTGGGCTGCATCATCCAGGGCGACACGCCGCACTTCCACTACGTGGCCAGCGAGGTGACCAAGGGCATCGCCCAGGTCTCCCTGAACTCGGACATCCCGGTGGTCTTCGGCATCGTCACGGCCGAGACCCTGGACCAGGCCATCGAGCGCAGCGGCACCAAGGCCGGCAACAAGGGCTTCGACGCCGCCCTGACGGCCCTGGAGATGATCGATCTTTGCGCGGCCATCGACGAGGGTTGAGGGGCGCCATGAACGGACCACGACGCCCGCAACCGGGCCGGTACGATCCGTACTACCAGACGTACCTGGATCTCGTGCCGTCGGAGGTCGAGGACATCATCGGGCACCTCAAGCGGCAGGGCCTGGTGATGCTCAACCTCATGCGCGCGCTCACCGAGGAACGGGCCGCTGGCCGCTACGGGCCGGACAAGTGGTCGGTGAAGGAGGTGGTGGGGCACCTCATCGACACCGAGCGCCTGTTCGCCTTCCGCAGCCTGTGGATCGCCCGCGGGGCCGGCCCGGAACAGCCGGGCATGGATCAGGACGCCTGGGTGGCGACGGCCGGGTCCCACGCGCGCACGCTGGCCGACCTGCGGCGCGAGCAGCACGTGTGCCGCACCGACCACCTGTACCTGTGGCGCGGTTTTCCCGCCGCCGCGTGGGAGCGCAGGGGCGTGTGCAACGGCGCGGAAGTGACCGCCGGGGCGATACCGTGGCTGGTGGCCGGTCACGAGCGGCACCACCTGAACGTGTTGCGCGACCGTTACGGCCTGCCCGTCGACGGCTGAGCCGTTGCAATCACCGCGGCGACAGGTTAGAATTACAGGGGGAAGGCGCAGCCTTCCCTTCTGTTTGACAATGACATGGCCCGGATCATCGCCCCCAGCGGCGGGGCCGTGATCCGGCAGAGGGCTCTTTGACAGGGGAATAGGACCGTGGGCAAGCGCAGAAAGGGACGGGAGATCGTCCTGCAATCCATGTACGCGTCGCTGATCAACGGGGCGCCCCTGCTCGAGGTCCTCGACGACCAGATCCTGCAGCGGGAATCCGCCCCCGAGACGGCCGCCTTCGCCCGCGACCTGGCCGGCAAGGTCAAGGCCCACAGCGCCGAGATCGACCGTTGGCTCCGGACCCTGGTGACGGCCAACTGGGATCCCGACCGCCTGGGAACCCTGGAAATCGTCATCCTGTCCATGGGGCTGGCCGAACTGCGCTATAGTCCCGACGTTCCCCATCCGGTGGTCATCAACGAGGCCCTGGAACTGACCCACCGCTATTGCGAGGACGGGGCCGTGGGTTTCGTCAACGGCGTGCTGGACAAGGCCGCGGCCGAGGTCGCCGCGGACCATGCCGGATCCGGCCCCGAGAACGCCGGCGAGGCCGGCGGCAAGGACAGGGAAGCCCCGTGAGAGCCTCCACCCCCGAACACTGGCAGCGATTCTGGGACCAGGCCGAGGCCATCGACCTGGACGAGGTGTACGACAACGACGGCCGGCTGGTGCGCGAGATCACGCGCCTGCTGGACCTTGAGCGCCGCGGCGACCTGCAGGGCGTGCGCATCCTGGAGGTCGGCGCCGGCTCGGGCCGGGACGCCGTGGCGTTGGCCCGCGCCGGGGCCGAGGTCGTCACCCTCGACTACGTGCGCGGTTCCCTGGACCTGACCGTGCGGGCGGCCGGCCAGGCGGGCGTGAGCGTCCTGCCGGTGTGCGGCGACGGCCTGGGTTCGCCGTTCGCCGACGGGACCTTCGACGTGGTCTTCCACCAGGGGCTGCTCGAACACTTCCGCGACCCGGTCCCCCTGCTGCGGGACAACGTCCGCATCCTCAAGCCCGGCGGTTTCCTGGTGGTGGACGTGCCCCAGACCTTCCACTACTACACCGTGGGCAAGCAGATCCTCATCGCCCTGAACCGGTGGTTCGCCGGCTGGGAGACCCAGTTCACCGTGGGCCAGCTCGAGCAGCTCATGGCCGCGCGCGGGCTGGAACACGTCCGCAGCTACGGGGACTGGATGGTGCCGGGCCTGTGGTACCGCGCCCTGCGCAAGATCCTGGTCACGCGGCTGGGCTGGAAGCTGCCCATGCGTCCGGAGCCCGTGCCCTTGCTGGCCCGGCTGGGGGAGAAATGGCGCGCCTGGTTCGGGCGCCGCCGCCTGGCGCTCTACACCACGCCCACCATCGGGATCATCGGCCGCAAACCGTCCCCGGCGGCCGACCGCTGAACCGTGGAGGTCTCGCCCTGAAGTTGCTGGCGGTGAACTGGCGGGATATCGGCGACCCCCTGGGGGGCGGGGCCGAGTTGCACCTGCACCACATCCTCAAGGGCGCGGCCGCCGCCGGCTGGCAGGTGGACCTGGTGTGCAGCGCCTACGCCGGGGCCCCGGCCGAGGACGAGATCGACGGCGTGCACATCCTGCGCCGCGGACACTGGGCGGTGGCCAACTTCGTCCTGCCGCCCCTGGTGCGTCGCCTCCTGCGCCGCGGGAACTACGACCTTCTGGTCGAGGACATCAACAAGATCCCCTTCTACACCCCCCTGTACCGCGGCGACACGCCCCTGGTGGCCATCGTGCCCCACCTGTTCGGCCGCACGGTGTACCGGGAGGCGAACCCCCTCCTGGCCACCTACGTCTACGCGGCCGAAAGCCTCATCCCGCGCCTTTACCGCGACGTGGATTTCGAGGTCATCAGCCCCTCGACCCGCGACGACCTGGTCGCCCGCGGGCTGGACGGCGGGCGCATCCGGACCATCTACTGCGGCATGGACCACGCGCGCTTCACCCTGACCGATCCGCCGCCGCGCGCCGACGATCCCCTGATCGTGTCCTGGAGCCGCCTGCGGCGCTACAAGAGCCTCGACGTGGCCCTGCGGGCCTTCGCCCTGATCCACGCCGCCCTGCCGGAAGCGCGCATGTTGGTCATGGGCCGGGGGCCGGACGAGGCCCGGCTGCGGCGCCTGTGCGGCAAGCTCGGCCTGGATGCGTCCGTGGAGTTCCGCGGCTTCCAGCCCTGGGACGAACTCGTGCGCACCCTGCACCGGTGCCATCTGTTCCTGAACCCCAGCCCCAAGGAGGGTTGGGGGCTGACCGTGATCGAGGCGGGCCAGTGCGGCCTGCCGGTGATCGCCAGCGACCGACCGGGCCTGAAGGACTCGGTGCGTGACGGCGTGACCGGGGTGCTGGTGCCCTACGGCGACCACGCCGCCATGGCGTCGGCGGCCCTCGAGCTGCTGAACGACCGGCGGCGCTGGACGGCCATGAGCGACCAGGCCCGGCGCTGGGCCGCGGGGTTCAGCTGGGAGCGCTGTGTCGGTGAGTCCCTGGAGCTGTTCGAACAGGTGGCCCGCCGGGAGCGGCGGACATGACCGGGCTGGGGCGGAGTGTGGATCGGCGCGGACTGCTCGTTTTCGCGGGCAAGCTGGCGGTCAGCGCCGGGTTGATCTGGTTCGTGCTGTCCCGGCTATCGCTGCACGAGATCCAGGCCGCCATGACCAGGCCCCGCTGGGAGTTCCTGGCCGCGGCCCTGGGCGTCTACGGCCTGTCCGCCCTGGGCGGGGCCCTGCAGTGGGCCTGGATCCTGCAGGCAGGCGGCATCGCCTCGCCTCGCCGCCGCATCCTGCGCGTGTACTTCATCGGGCTGTTCTTCAACAACTTCCTGCCGGCAAACATCGGCGGCGACGCCTGGAAGATCGTGGACCTGGGCGGCCAGGAGGGACGGCGGCTGGGAGTCTTCTGCGCCACCCTGCTGGACCGGCTCATCGGCCTGGGGGCGCTGTCCCTGTTCGCGGTGCTCGTGCAGGGAGCGGCCACGGCGGCCTCGATCCCGTTGCCGGCGGTGACGCTGGTGATGGTGCCGGTGCTGCTGGCGCTGGCGGTGATCCTGATGGTGCTGCTTTCGCGGCGCCTGGGCTTCGGGACCACGGCCCTGCTGGAACGCACGCACCTGCAGGTGCTGGCGCGGCCCATGGCCCGCATCACCGGGGAGCTGGCCCTTTACCGGCCCCGCGTTCGCTGGCTGCAGCGGATCTTCATGTTCAGCGTGGGGGTGCAGCTGCTGCGCATGGCCACCCACGTGCTGGTGGCCCTGGGGCTGGGTTTCGCCCTGACCTGGGAGCAGGCCGTCCAGCTCATGGTCCTGATTCCCGTGCTGGCGGTGGGCCTGACCCTGCCGGTGACCATCAACGGCATCGGCCTGCGGGAATCCATCTCCGCGGAACTGCTGGTCTGGGCCGGCCTGGCCCCCTCCGAGGCGGTGGCCATGGAGGTGGCGGCCTACCTGGTCATGGTGGTCTTCAGCCTGACCGGCGGTCTGCTGCTGCTGACCCGGCGGCGTTAACCCGGGTTGCCTGGTATCGCGATGCGACGCTCGGGGCCGGGGCAGGAACTTCCGCGCGGCGCGGCGGTTTCCTTCTGTCCGGGGTCCGCGGCCCGCGTTCGGTACCTGTTGTTGGCCCGGCGGGCGTGTGTTAGGTTTTCCCCGCCCGTGGACGGCCTCGCCAGGCCGTCATTCGGTGTTGTGCGCTTTCCAAAGGTGTTGTCTTGAACAGATCCACCCTGACCCGCCCCCAGTTCCTCATCGCGGTCGGTGTTTTCCTGGTTTCCCTGACGGTCTACTCCCTGACCATGGGACCGACCGCCAACTTCTGGGATTGCGGGGAGTTCATCACCACCAGCCATATCGTGGGGATCCCCCACCAGCCCGGCACCCCGCTGTACGTGCTGATGGGACGCGTGTTCGATATCCTGCTGGGCCAGGCGGACATCACCACCCCGAGCTACACCACCGCGCGCGCCATCAACTTCATGTCCGGGTTCTTCAGCGCCCTGGCGGTGGCCTTCATCTACCTGTTGATCTGGGAGCTGGCCCGGCGCAGCGATCCGGATTCCGGCTGGATCGCCCATGTCGGCGCGGTGGTGGGCGCCTTCTTCCTGGCCTTCAGCGAGACCTTCTGGAACAACGCCATCGAGGCGGAGGTGTACGGCCTGGCGGGGTTCATGATGGCCCTGCTCTCCTGGCTGGCGGTGCGCTGGTACGACGCCCGCGAGGAGGCCCGCAGCCGGAACCTCCTGCTGATGATCATCTACCTGCTGGGCCTGGGGGTGGGCTTCCATCTGGGCTCCCTGCTGGCCTACCCGGCGATCTTCCTGCTGGTGCTGCTGGCGCGGCCCAACCGTCTTCCCGTCTTCGACCTCCTGCTGATGAGCATGGGCCTGGCGATCTTCCTGTTCTCGACCATCAGCGGCGACAACACCCTGATCGTCTTCCTGCTGGTGGTCTACCTGGTGGTGGTGGCCGCCCGCAGCTTCCAGGGCCACCGCTTCGCCCTGCTGGGCAGCGCCCTGTTCTTCGTGGGGCTGACCGTCCACGCCATGATGATGATCCGGGCCGGCGCCAACCCCGAACCGGCCATCAACCAGACCGATCCCGAACACTTCAGGACCCTGCTGTCGGTGATCCGACGCGAGCAGTATCCGCCCATGAACCCCTTCCAGCGCCGGGCCCCCCTGGACTGGCAGTTCGGCTACTACTACAACTACCTGTTCAAGCAGTTCTACTTCCTGGGGCCGGGTCAGGGCCTGCTGACGGCGGTCAGCACCGTGCTGGGCCCGATCTTCCTGGCCTTGGTGGGGCTCTTCCAGGGCCTGCGCCGCCTCAAGCCCCTGATCCTGGTGCCGCTGGTCTCGTACCTGATCAACGGCGAGGTCCTGACCCTCTACCTGAACTTCACCGACCACGAGGTGCGCGACCGGGACTACTTCTACTTCGCGGCCTTCATGTTCTTCGCGGTGTTCATCGGCCTGGGGGCGTCGGCCCTGCTGCGGCAGCTGGCCGGTCCGGAGGGGCGCACCGCGGTCCAACTGCGCGCAGCCGGCCAGAAGTGGCGCGAGGCCGCGCGGGTGAAGGCCGGCCCCGCGGTCAAGGCGGGCGCCCTGCTGCTGGTGGTGGTTTCCCTGCTGCCCCTGGCGCCCGGCCAGACCAAGTATTTCGAGCACGACCGCTCGCAGAACCGGATCGCCTACGAGTACGCCTGGAACATCCTGGCCGGCCTGGACAAGAACGCCATCATCTTCACCAACGGCGACAACGACACCTTCCCCATCTGGTACCTGCAGATGGTGGAGAAATTCCGGACCGACGTCTCGGTGGTGAACCTCTCCCTGGTGAACCTGCCCTGGTACATCAAGCAGATCAAGCACGCCGACAACCCGGTGGCCATGCGCCGCACCGATGAGGAGATCGACGCCCTGCGGCCGCGCCTGTACGAGGATCCCAAGACCGGGCAGCGCTCCATCATCATGGTCAAGGACTACGTCCTGCACGACATCATCACCACCAACAAGGCCGGTGCGAAACGACCGGTGTTCTTCGCGGTGACCATTCCCCAGGAGAACATGCAGCGGTACTACCCCAACCTGCGCATGGAGGGCATGGCGTACCGCCTGGTGGACGAGAAGGGGCCGGACGGCCTGCCGACCACCGATCCCCAGCGGGTGCTGGAGAACATCCTGGGCGCATACGACCTGAGTTCCCTGATGGACGGGGACACCCCGGCGCGGCGGCGGGCCTATGCCCGCATGGCCGGGGTCAGGACCACCGAGGACGATCTGCCCGTGCTGGGCGTGCGCGGCAACGACCTGGACGCCGCCCACCTGGATTCGCTGGAGCAGATGCTCGGCAAGGCGCGCAGGGACATCTTCCGCAACAGCAACGCCGTCCACCTGCTCGGCAACTACCCGGCCGCCCTCAACCGGGCGGGCTACGAGTTCTACGTGCGGGCGGACAAGCTGGCCGGACGGGATTCGGTGGCCTACCGGGAGAACCTCGACAAGGCCCTGACGGCCTTCGAGGCCAGCCTGGCCATCGAGCCGTTCAACGACCAGGCCCTGGAGTTCTATCCCCTGCTGCTGGTCCAGGCCTACCGGGACCAGGAGGCCAAGGATTTCCTCAGCTCCCTGGCGGGCAACGTACCCGAGGAGCGCGAGGAACAGGTGGTCTATTCCTGCCTGCGCGGGATCCTGGGCGCCGGTCTGACCGACCTGGGCCTGGAGTGGGTGCGCGGCCAGATCGCCGCCCACCCGCAGCGCAAGTTCTACTACCAGGTGGAGTTCACCATCTACCAGGCCCTGGGCGATCGCGAGGGCGCCCGCCGGGTCATGGAAAAGTGGGAGGCCGCCAGCGGCCAGAAGGATCCGGAAATGCAGCAGGCCCTGGACCAGATGCGGCAGCAGGCCCTGCAGAACGAACAGAAACGCATCGAGGATGCAGTGGGAGAATACCGCGATGGACAGGACTGAGC
>JALUJS010000413.1 GCA_027056825.1 Candidatus Krumholzibacteriia bacterium
TGTTTGGAAATCTCTGTCAGGTATTTGGCCGGAATAATCTCATCGGTATTGATGTCGTTTCTATCGATAAAGAATGCCGGTCCACCGAATTCTTTCATTTTTTCTCTCCAGGGTTGGCTCTGCCGGAGTTGCAGGTCAATGCCGGCAATCAGTACAGAAAGTAGCCACTCACGTATTACGGAAATCTTACAGAAACTGCCGCGGATCGGTGATCTCGCCGGTAATCGCGGCCGCCGCCGCACTGAGCGGACTCATCAGGTGCACCATACCGCCCTTGCCCATGCGGCCATTGAAATTACGGTTGGTGGTCGAGGCGCAGACCTCCCCTTCGGCCAGCACGCCGCTGCTCATGCCCAGGCAGGCGCCGCAGGTGGGGTTGAGCACGCAGAATCCCGCGTCCATGAAAATTTTAATCAGCCCTTCGTCCAGGGCCTGGGAGTAGATGGCCGGTGTGGCCGGGGTCAGGATGCCGCGCACCGTGTCGGCAACTTTGCGGCCCTTTAAAATGGAGGCAGCCTCGCGGATATCCTCGATCCGGCCATTGGTGCAGGAGCCGATATAGACCTGGTCCACTCCGGTGCCCGCCATTTCTGAGATGGGCTTGACATGATCGGGCTTGTAGCCCCAGGTAACCTGCGGTTCCAGCTCGCTTGCGTCAATGGTCAGCTCTTTGGCATACTCCGCGTCCGGATCGGAATGCCAGGTTGCGAACTCTTCAGCCGCCGCATCCACGGACTCGTACTGGTCCCTGATAAACGGCCACAGGTATTCGGCCGTGGTCCGGTCCGGCAGGCAGAGACCCGAGGTGGCCCCGGCCTCAACCGACATGTTGCACAGGGTCATGCGCGCGGCCATGTTCATCCCCTCCACCACGGGCCCGCGGAATTCCATGACCATGTCGGTGGCTCCGTTCACGGTCAGGGTCTTGATGATATGGAGGATGATGTCCTTGGCAGACACGCCCTCGGGCATGGTGCCGACCACCTCGATCTTCATGGATTTGGGCTTGCGAAAGGCGCAGACCCCCTTGTAGATGCCCACCTCCAGGTCCGTGGTGCCCACACCGGCGGCAAAGGCACCGAATGCCCCGTGGGTGCAGGTGTGGGAATCTCCCATGATCACCGTGTAACCGGGCCGGATAAAGCCTTTTTCCGGGAACAGGGCATGGCAGACCCCGTTGCGGCCGATGTCGAAGAAATCCTTGATCTTGTGGCGCCTGGCCCATTCACGCATGATTTTGGCCTGGGTCGCGGTCTTGGAATCCTTGGGCGGGGTGACATGGTCGATGACCGCCTTGATCTTGTCCGGATCAAACACCCGGTCCATGCCCTTGTCCACCAGGTCCATGATGGCGATGGGGGTGGTGATTTCATGGCACATGATCACATCGATATCCAGGACCATGTTGTCCGGGGTCGGGGTGTCACGCAGGTGGGCGGCAAAAATTTTTTCAGCAATTGTCTGTCCCATTGTTCTCTCTCCATGGGCATGTGAGAATAAAAACCACCGGGTCTCATGGACCGGGCGGGTTGATAGGCACGGCAGGACCTGTTCGGTCGTAAGTGATCAGGGGCACCGCACGGAGTCTCGTCCCTCGCTTACCTCTTCGCACGGTCGCGACTGACCGCATAGAGGGGTTATCGGAGTTTCCGCTACGCTCCACTTACCTGCGGTCAGTCGTGCCTGCACGAATCTACGGTACCCCGGATCACTTGCAAATTTAAGCCATGTGCAAAACACATAGGTACAAATTGTGACCAGTTAGGTTCGGTCGGCCGCACCATACAGCGAAAATTCCTGCCGGGCAGGGATTTTCGTAAAACAACAAAATTTCTTTCTTTTACTGGATACGACAATAACAATTTACCACAACAAAATCTCATAGTAATATCAGAGTATCTTCATCAGGATTTCTGATGATACAGATGGAAGCGAAAATGGAACTCTATCAACTCAGATCCTTTGTTGCCGTGGCCCGGGAAAACCACCTCACCCGGGCGGCGGAAAAACTCAATATCAGCCAGCCCGCGGTCAGTGCCCATGTCAAGGCCCTGGAAGAGGAGTTCGGCCTGGTACTGTTTGCCCGCACCCCTGCGGGCATGCGGGTCACGGATGACGGCCGGCTGCTGCAGGCGGAAGCCGAAAAAGTGCTGGACCGGGTTGCGGCCCTGTCCCGGCTGGCAGGCACCCTGCGCGGGCGCCCCACCGGCGTGGTCCGCATCGGGCTCAACCGGCAGGCGGAGTTTCTCCGCATCGCGCCGCTCTATCAGCAGCTCCATGAACAGTACCCGGGCCTGAAGGTGGTCCTGCACCAGTCCCTGTCCGCCACTGTGCTCAAACAGGTCCGCCAGGGCGACCTGGACTGCGGCTTTATCCTGGGCGGCTGCGACTGTCCGGATATCTACCTGCTCCGTTTGGCCGGGTACCGGCTGCGGGTGGTGGGTCCTGCCTCGTTTCAGCAGCGGCTGGATAACAGCGACCTCACCGGCCTGGCCGAGTTTCCCTGGTTCGAGGTGAAGGCCCAGGGCGGCATGGAGTCGGGCGCCCTCGGGCTGGACAACCAGTACGACGGGCAGGGCATCGTGTTCTACCGAAACCGGGTGCACGACTCCTTTGACGGGCTGCACATCTGCGGCAACGTGGCCACCTCGGCGCCCAACAACGCCGACGTCATGGCCAACGTGATCTTCCACGTGGCCGACGACGGCATCGAGGCCGACGGGGTCTGCTCCAACGTGCGCATCCTGCAGAATCGGTTCGAG
>JALUJS010000414.1 GCA_027056825.1 Candidatus Krumholzibacteriia bacterium
GCGTCAGATGTGTATAAGAGACAGGCTCCCCGGCTTCCACCCCGGCCCGGCCGGGCAGTTCCTGCCCCGCCTGACCAGCCGCGGCGGACCGGGCAGCATCGTTCTGCAGCTCATTCTCCATGTCCGCACCCTTGACGGCAAGCCCAAATTTGAAGTAATCGATCTCCTGCCGCAGGCTGAAATCCCCGTCCAGGGTAAGTTGCAGGCCCTTGCGGGTCGAAGCGTCGATCACCAGGGGGGCCAGCATGTTGCCGGTCACCTTGTCCCCGCCCGGATGCACGGTGGTGATGATCATCACGGCCAGGTCCGCTTCCGACTGGTTGCCGATCCGTTCCCTGTCCGTGCGGTCCAGTTCGAACTCGTAGTCGTCGAGGAAGAAGACCGGCTGGGTCACCGGGAAACCGAAATCGCCCCGGTCCAGGGACTGGAACCACTTCATGGCGTTGTCCTCGCCCATGTCCATGATCAGCCAGTTGCGCAGATGAGGCATACCCACCAGGCCGTCCGGCAGGACCACCACATCCTCCTGGCGGTACTCGAGTTCCCCGAAGCGCACTGTCTTGAATTTCGGCATTGTCGGCTCCTTGTTGACGGGCTGGCCCGTGTTTGCGTTCCCTACCTAAGGAACTGGATCAGGTTGTACTGGAAAAGCTGGCTGGTAACCGCCAGGCTGGCCTGGTAGCTGCTCTGGGCCCGACTCAGGTCAGTCGCCACCTGGGCGGCGTCCGCGTCCTGCACCAGGGAGAGATTGCTGCGCAACCTCTCGTCGCGTTGCAGCAGGACCTGGTCCGCCCAATCCAGATCGCTCTGGCGCCCACCGTTGAGGATCAACTGGCGGGAGACCAACTGCTGCAGGGATTCGAGTTCGGACAGGATCCCCCGGACCCCGTCCTTGTCGGCCACCGTCAGGGCCGCCTTCAGGTCCTCGAGCATGCCGAACAACCGCACGGGAGTCCCGTTGCCTTCGATGCCCAGCAGGCTGGCGGTATTGGTGGCGTCGGCGTTGGAGATCTGGAAATTCTCCGGCGTTCCGGCCACGATGCGCAGGGAGGAATCGCCGATTTGCACCTCCATGCCCGGCACGGCGGCCTCGAACAGGGTCTCGATATCGCCCAGGGTCGCCGCCCCACTCAGGTCCACCGTGTAGGACGAGCCCTGGTAGTCCACCTGGATCGTCCCCAGCGGCAAGCCGCCGGCCAGGGCGTCGATATCCGCCAGGGCGGTGGTGGACTGGGCCCGGGGCCTGATGTCGCGACCGGTCAGCAGACCGCCGTCGCTGGTCACGTTGATGCCCAGGCTGCTGGCGGTGCTCGTGTCGCCGGTGTCGGTTATCGTCAGGGGCCCGGTACCGGTAAACTGCAGTCCCGTGCCGTCCGAGGCGATGGACGCCGTCACGGCTCCCCCGGTGGCCGCATTGATCTCGTTGATGACATCGTCGACGGTCACCGCGCTACTCAGGTCGATGTTCCACCCGTTGCCCAGGCCGTCGGTCAATTCGATGAAGCCGGGGTCCCACCCGTTCCCCAGGTTGATGTCCGCAAGGCTGGTCGTACCCTGCAGCCGCGGCGAGAGGTCCGCGTCCCCGCCGAGGGTCGCGCTCTGGGTCCCCAGGAAGATGTTGCCGGGGATATTCACGGGGGTCATGGAATTGGGCCCGGTGCGGCTCATCATGACCTTGTCGTCACCCTGGTAGATCACCGTGTCGTTGCTGCGCGTAAACGGCGGGTGCCTCGTCTCCATGCCGCCGAAGATGTAGCTGCCCTCCGCGGTGGTGTTGAGGACGTCGAGCAGGCGATCGATCTGGTTGTCCACCTCGACCACCGACGTACCCATGGTCTCGGGTGTGGCCAGGGCGGAGGATTCCCGCATGGCGATGACCCTCACGTCCGACAGCACCTCCAGCATCGACTGCAGGGCGGTGTCGGTGGCGTCCACCATGATCCGGCTGCGGGCCACATTGCTGCGGTACTGGTCATTGAGGGCGATCAGCTGGTTGTAGCGCTGGATGGTGCTTACGGCCCGTGGGTCGTCGGCGTACGTGTTGACCCGCCGCATGGTTCCGGCCACGCGCTGGGCCTGCAGCAGGGCGCCGAGGCTCCGGTTCAGGTCTCCCACCAGGAGGGAGGACAGGTAACTGTCGGTCACGCGCATGCTCATCGTGCTTCAACCATCCTCTAGACCATGTTCATGAGGGTATCGAGCATCTCTTGGACGGTGCTGATCACCTTGGCCGCCGCATTGTAGCTGTTCTGGTAGCGGACCATGTTGGCGCCCTCTTCGTCCAGGCTGACACCGGTCACGCTGGCCATGCGGCTTTCCAGCGAGGCCACCACGTTCTGCTGGTTCGACACCATCATCTCGAAACCGGCCCGCTTACTGGCGATGTCGGTCAGGAGGCTGCGGTAGTTATCGGTGATCGAGCGCGAACCCGGCCCGGCCAGACCCGCGCTGGCCAGGTCGGCGATGGCCTGGGCCAGTTCGGCGTCCCCATCGGCCCCGCTGCGACCCATGGCCACCATGTCCGGGTTGGCCACCAGCGCCGGATTGATGTCGATGTTGCCCATGCCGTCGCCGGTGAAGAAGGTCTGCCCGCTGCTGATGGGGGTGCGGCCCTGGGAGTGCAGTTCGTTGACCTCGTCGATGAGTTGCTTGGCTACCGCGTCAAGCCTTTCCCGCACGTCGTTGACCTGGATGTCACGACTTTCCAGCAATCCCTGCAGCTTGCCCGTTGACAGGGCCACCTGCTGCCGCCTGCCATTGGTCACGATGGTCAGTTCGTAACCGCTGTCGGTGGCCGTGTAGGTGGACTGGAAATGGCTCACGCTGTCGCGAGCGACCATGGTGCGGCCGGCCAGGACGATATCCTTCGACCCGTCATCGCGTTCGATGACCGAGACCTCGGCAATCTTGGAGATCTCGGTGATGATGTAGTCGCGCTGGTCCCTCAGGTCGTTGGCCGGTTGACCGTTGGTCTCCGAGGCCATGATCTGTTTGTTCATGTCAGCAACCTGGTCCAGGAGGCTGTTCAGGTTGGTGATCTCGTTCTCGATGTCCTTCTCGATGGATGCGTCGAGGTCGTTCAGCGATTGGTCAATGGCGTGGAAGTCGTTGACCAGGCTGATGCCGCTGGTAATCACATCCTGCTTCAGGCTGGTGTCGATGGGAGGCTGGGCCAGGGCGGCCCAGGAGTTGAAGAAGTTGGTCAGGGAATCCCCCAGGTGGTCGTTGTCCACCGAACCCAGGATGTTCTCGATTTCGAACAGGGTCGAATCGGTGGCCGTGTAGGAGGACAACCGCGCGTTCTGGGCCCGCAGGTTATGGAGCAGGAACTGATCCTGCATGCGGCGGATACCCTGGATCTCCACGCCTCTGCCGATGGAACCGTAGGGCATGATCTCGGGACGGCGCGCGGCCACCATCACCGTCTGCCTGCTGTAGCCGGGGGTGTTGGCGTTGGCGATGTTGTTGCTCGTGGTGGCCAGTCCAGCCTGGGCGGCGAACATGGCCGACAGGCTGGTGTCCATGATGGAATTCAGACCGGACATCGTGTTCCTTTCAGGCCTGCTTGACCAGGACGCCGCCCGGTCCGCGATCCGCCTTGCGGGCGTCCCCGTCGTAACATCCGAACGGATCGTCCAGGACGCTCCGCCGGAAGATCTCGCTTTCCTCCCGGGCAAGGTCTATGCAAAAGGCCGCCAAAGCCCGGTTCAACTCATTCTGACGCGCCAGGCGGATCACCGTTTCGCGGATTTCGCCCAGAAGCCTCCGGATCCGCACGCGCTGGGGGGACCCGGTCCTCTTCAACAGTTCGGTCACCGCGCTCGCGCCCGGGCCATCGGCCGGGACCGCCCCCAGGGCCGCCAGGTACTTCTCCCGCGCCGATCTGGCCTTCGCGGCCAGGGGCAGGAAACGATTCCATTCGGCCGCGTTGGCCTCCAACCGGTCCACATCTTGCCGCTTCATGTAGGAATTCTGCCGCCACGCCAGCCGCAGCAGCCGCCGGTACTGGGCGCATTCCCTTTCCAGCAGGTCTCCCAGACGCTGGAGATCCCCCTCACTGGGGCTTTTTTGTCCAATTTCGACCTTCATTGTTCAACTCCGGACTCAGGGGCCTTCAGTGGCGCCCGCCCTACGTTGGCCAGATCCGTGCCAAGTCCCAGTCCCCGCAGTCTCGCCATGACACGCTCCACGTAGCGCCGGGTCTCCCGAAAGGCCGGGACCTGCCTTCCGGCCCGGTCCACGTTGCCGGGCCCGGCGTTGTAGGCAGCCAGGGCCAGGTCGAGTTTCCCTTCGTACCGCTCCAGCATCCGCGCCAGGTACCGGGCCCCGCCGCGCAGGTTCTCGCCCGGGTGGTCCGGATCGACCACCCCCACCTCATGCGCGGTGTCGGGCATCAGCTGCATCAGGCCCCGGGCGCCGCGGGACGACGTGGCGCCGGGATCGCCCCCGGACTCCTCCATGACCACCGCCAGCAGCAGTTCCGGAGGCAACCCGCTCTCCGCGGCTGCGGCGCGGAATTCCGGTTCGTAGCGGCGCAGGGTGTCCGCGGCGGCCGCCTCCTGCAGCCCGGCCTTCATCTTCAGCCGCTGCATACGGACGTCCTGGGGGCTGACCAGGGAGTGCCGCCTGTATCGATCCACCGCCGGGGTGGCCGGAGCGATCCCGGCCACCTTCCCGTCGGTTTCCTGCTGTGGCGCGAGTTGCCGCACGATCAGGTCGGCGATCCCCATGCCCCCATCGTCCGCGGCCAGGGCCTTGGCCATCTCGGCATCCTGCATCTGCTGGTAGAACTTGGTGGGCCCGCCGGAATTGAAGAGCTTGTTCTCCGGCACGGTGGCGCGCATGGCGCGCATGAGCTGGTTCAGGAATACGGATTCGAACTCCGGCGCGGCCTTCTTCAGGCCGGCGAGGTCCTGCGTGGCCTGGTCGTCCACAGGCGTGGGCACCGGCGCGGGCGGAGCCGGCGGTCCCTGGACCGGTCGGGTCGGGGCCGCCAAGGCTTCGGACATGCCGCCTATCCGGGTCATCCCCTACTCCTACATCAGGACCAGGTCCGCCTGCAGCGAACCGGCCTGCTTGAGGGCCTGCAGGATGGCGATGATGTCGCGCGGGCTGGCGCCGATCTCGTTGAGGACGGCCACCACATCGGCCACCGTGCTGGTCTCCGGGACCTCGACCACCCGGGCCACCTTGTCCGAGACGCTGGTGTTGACATTGGGCACGACCACGGTCTTGCCGCTGTTGTTGAAGGAGTTGGGCTGGGAGACCCCGTAATCGGTGCTGACGACCACCTTGAGCGTCCCGTGCGCCACCGCCGCCTCCTTGAGGGTCACGTTCTTGCCCACGATGATGGTCCCGGTCCTGGCGTTCAACACCACCCGGGCCACCGCGTCGGTGCGGGCCTCGATCTCTCCCACCCGGGCGATGAAGCCCACCGGGTCGGTCAGGCTGTCCTGCGGCAGCCTGACCTCGATGCGCTGGGCGTCCCGAGCCACCGCCAGCGGCGCCCCGAAGGACGTGTTGATGGCCTTGGCCACGGAGGCGGCCGTGCTGAAGTCTGGATTGTTGAGCAGCCAGGACACCTTGCCGTCGTTGACGAAGGATCCGTGCAGGGCCACCTTCACCGTGCCCCCGTTGGGTATGATGCCCGCCTGGGCGTGGTTCTTCCGGAAGCTGTTGCCCGCCCCGGCCTTGATGTTGAAACCGCCGATGGAAATGTTGCCCTGGCCCAGCACGCAGACCGTGCCGTCGGCCGCCCGCAGCGGCGTCATAAGCAGGATCCCGCCTTCGAGGCTCGAGGCGTCGTTCAACGAGCTGACCGTCAGGTCAAGGCGGGAGCCCACGTTGGCGTTGGGGTCCAGGTTGGCGGTGACCATCACCGAGGCGACGTTTTTCGGTTTCAGGGCGGAGGCGTCCACCGTGACATCCATCTTCTCCAGCATGGTCGCCAGGGAGTTCATGGTCATCTCGGCGTTGGCGCTGTCCCCGGTTCCGTTCAGGCCCACCACGATGCCGTACCCCACCAGGGGTTCCGCGGTTGTCCCTTCCAGGATGGCCACGTCCTTGATGCGCCCGGTGTCGGCCGCATTAGCTGCCGCCGTCATCACGGCGACCGCGAACATCAGCGTCAGCGCCATGGTCGACCTGGATTGGATGCTCCCTCGCTGCCTCATGGTCTTCTCCTAGAAAAGCCAGTTGATGATCTTGGTGACGACCCCGGGCTCGGAGGTGTCGTTGATGATGCCGGACCCGTTGTAGGCGATCTGGGCGTCGGAGATGTAGGTGCTCATGATGGTGTTGTCCGGTCCGATATCCCGCTGGCGGCACACCCCGGTGATCTCGATGAGCTGTTTCTCACCGTTGATGTTCACCATCCGGGTGCCGGAGATACGCAGATCCCCGTTGTGCAGGACCTCGGTGACCCGCGCGGTGATCTCGGCCTCCAGGGACCCGTTGCGTTGCGTATCGCCGTCGCCCTTGTACTTGTTCTCGGTGTCCAGACCCCAGGGCGAGACGAAATCCAGGAAACCGAGTCCGGCGCCTCCCTTGTGCTCGCTCTTGTTGTTCGCCTTGGTCTTGCTGACGGCCTTGGCTGAGGCGTTCTCGGTGATGAGGATCGTCAGCAGGTCTCCCACGTGGTGGGCCTTGATGTTGGTCACCAGGGAGGAGCCTGTCTCGAAGTCCACCAGCGGCGTGCCCGCCGCCGCGCCCCGGGTGCTGACCAGCACCAATCCTGCCATGATCAGCCCCGCCGCACGTATCCACGCCAGTCGTTTCACCTCAATACCTCCACTCCACCAGCCCGGGTCCGGCGACCCTGGCGTTGATCAGCCTGCCGGTCAAATCGTTGCGGACGGGAATGGTCTGTCCCCTGGCCCCGTCCCGGCGCGCGTGGCCCCGCACGGTGACGATCACGCCGCCGCGGGCCAGTTTCAATTCGACGGGATCTCCTGCCAACACGACGGGGGCCTCCCGCAAATCCTGTTCCAGCAACGGCGCGTCCGCGGTCAGGGTGCGCGCGACCTCCAGACCCGCAAAGGACCGCCGTCCCGTGACCCTCCCCTTGGCGCCATCGGCCAGGTCGATCCATTCCCAGACGATATCCCGGTCGGACACCGTGTCCCCGCGGTTCCGTCCGCGGACCAGGCGGGCAGCCTCCGCGTAGTGATGGACCACCACCTGCACGGGCACGGACCACTCCCGGACCGCGTCGGTGATCCGGAACCGGACCGTCTGCCGTCCGGGCCTCAATACGCCAGAGAACTGGGGCGTGAGATCCCAGGCGCCATCGCAACCCAGGTCTCCACCCTGGTACTCCAGTTCGAGCCAGGTGTCCGGCGCACCCGGTTCGGCCGCCGGCAACATGGTCTGCAGGGCCTCGGTCATGAGGCGCCGCACCTGGTCCCCGGGGACCAGCCTGCCGCGGAAGATCACCGTGACGCGATCCGCGCCCCCCAGGCGCACGCCCGCGGCCATCCTGGCTGAAACCAGCTGACGCAGGATGGTGCGGCGGTCCAGTTCCAGGGAGGTGCCGGGTTTGCCAGCCGCCACCAACGTCAGGTCCGCCGCCGCAGCCGGAACCGCGCCCGTGGCCACATCCGCGATGGTTACCGGGCCGGCCGCCACTTCCACGGTGTCGGCCAGGGTCAGCCGCCATGGTGTGGGAACGGCCGCGTCGCCGGGCTTCGCGAGCCCCGCGGCCGCCAAAACCAGAATCGTGGTCAGCGCGATCTTCAAGGCACTTCCTACCGCTTGATCCGGTTAATGGTCTGCAGCATCTCGTCGGCCATGGTGATGGTCTTGGAGTTCAGTTCGTAGGCCCGCTGCGCCGAGATCATGTTCACCAGTTCGTCCACCGTTTCCACGTTGCTCATCTCCAGGAAGCCGGACGCGGTCTCGCCCATGCCGTCCAGGCCCGGGTTGGCCAGGATCGGAGCGCCGCTGCCCGGGGATTCGAGGAACAGGTTTCCGCCACGGGCCATGAGCCCGGCGGCGTTGGGGAATCGGGCCAGTTCGATCTGTCCGATCTCCTGCACCGTCGAGGTGTCCCCGTTGGTCATGACGCTGACCACGCCGTCCCGGGAAATACCGATTTCCATGGCGTCCTGGGGAACCTGGATGGCCGGCTCCAGCATGTAGCCCGCCGAGTTCACCAGGTTGCCGTCGGCGTCCATCTTGAAGCTGCCGTCGCGGGTGTAGGCGATGGACCCGTCGGGCATGCGCAACTGGAAGAAGCCGTTGCCCTCGATCATGATGTCCAAGGGGTTGTTGGTCGAAACCACCGTCCCCTGGCTGAAGTTCTTGTTGGTGGCCACCAGCTTGACGCCGTGCCCGACCTCCACCCGGTTGGGGTTGACCCGTCCCTGGGAGTCGACCTGGTCCCCCGGGGCGACCTTCTCGTAGAGCAGGTCCTGGAATTCCGCGTGGCTGCGCTTGTACCCGGTGGTGTTCACGTTCGCCAGGTTGTTGGCGATGGTGTCGATGTTCATCTGCTGGGCCTTCATGCCCGAAGCGGCGGTTCCCATGGCTCGAATCATTGCGGTTCACCCTTTCGGTTCATGCTACCCGTTGGCCCGGGGCAGGTAGTTGACGGCCTTGTTCAACATCTCGTCCTCGGTCATCATGATCTTGGCCTGCACCTCGAAGGCCCGCTGGGCTTCGATCATGGCGACGAGGGTATCGACGGGACTCACGTTGCTGCCCTCGAGGTGGCCCATGGCCACGGTGACCTCGTTCGCCGGCACGGGCTTGGGCCCCATGTCCGCGGGAGCCTTCAGGAGGTTGGCCCCCTCGTGCTCCAGGCGGTAGGGCTCGGCGAACGAGGTCAC
>JALUJS010000415.1:0-2725 GCA_027056825.1 Candidatus Krumholzibacteriia bacterium
GTCCTGGTGGAGGTCTCCAACGCGGATCTGCGGTTCGTTGACGGGGACAGGGGGCTGGTTGCGAAACTCAATCTCGATGTGACCCTCGAGGGACCCGACGGGCAGACGCTCGAGAAGACCAGGCGTGTGAGGACCGCGCCCCTGTCGGATGTAGAGGCGTCCAGCCGGACCCTCTTCCAGCGCTTCGGGCTGCTGCTCGAGGATGTTCCTTTCCGCAGCGGCAGGATCAGGTGCCGGGTGCGCGACGTCAGCCGGATCCGCAAAGGTCTCGCCAACCAGATGAAAAGGCGGCTGGCCACCAGCGAATGCACCAGCCTGTGGTTCGCCGAGGATTCTCCCCGCCCGGACAAGGGGCTGGCCCTGGAGGACCCCCTCTTCCTGGCCCAGGCGCCCCTGGAAAGCTGGAATCCCGACCGGGCCGGGGGCGGGGATCCCTCCGGAGGCTGGCTGCAGGACTACATGAACCCGTCCCGGCGCTACGGCCTGACCGAGGATCACCTCCAGCTCTTCATGCCCGTGTGGCCCCCGGCGGCGGGTATTCCTCCGGGACGCGAGGTCCCGGGCCTGAGGGTCCAGGTCACCAACCTTGCCATGGACTTCGTCGTCAACGACACCATCGACATCGACGCGCGCGGGCGCCTGGCCCTGGCGGCCGGCCGGCCGGCCGCGGTCCTGTACTCCCTCGACGTGAACATCCTGCCGGAAGGACCCTACCGCCTGAGCATCGCTCCGCTGGCGGGGTTCGGCCGCGGCGTGCTGGAGGAATTCTCGGTGGTGTGGCAACTCGACCACCTGGGCCGCGCCCGGAGCCGGGTGGTGGGCGAGGGGCGGCTGGTCTTCCACGGGGCGCAGCTCGACCGCTTCCTGGCCGCCAGCTCCACCGAACAGGAAAAGATGCTGGACGAGTTCTGGGAGAACCTGGACACCGATCCGGAGGACGGCGTCAACGCCCCGCGCCTGGAATTCGAGTACCGCATGGCCTACGTGAAACAGTTCCTGGGCGGCTTCGGGGAACAGGGCCCGTACGACGCCAGGGGAGAGGTGTTCCTCCTGCTCGGCCCTCCCGACGAGATCCAGAGCGATCACCTGCCCATGAACGAGCGGGACCAGGACGACGCGCGCATCAAGGTCTTCAAGCGCTTCGCGCCGGACCGGGAAGGCACCTGGGCCAAGGGCGCGTACGCGGAGGGGACCTCCCAGCCCCGGGATCCCTACGCCACGGTGGGTGGGGTGCCCATGCCCTCGTCCCTCTTCGCGGAGAAGAACGTCAACACCCGGCGCTACACCGCGAGCCACAACTACGGATTCGAGTTGTGGAAATACGACAACGGGGGCAAACCGCTCTTCGTGAACCGGTTTTCCCGCAAGGGGATGGGGCAGCGGTTCCTCTTCGTGGACCGCACCGGCAGCGGGGACTTCTTCCTGGAGTCCTCCAACATCGTGCAGGGGGAAGAATAGGTTTGACTTGGAACCCCCACCTGCACTAATTATATCAAGCGACTAGACTCCATCGACCGGGTGAATCGAGGCCCCCTGCGCTCTTAAGCGCCTTGCAACGGGGGCCCTCACCGGCAGCGGAGCGGCGGCCCCCACCTGCTCGCTGTATCGCTTCCGGCACCAGATTACAAGGGTCCATCCATGGAAAGGGAGACTTGCACAATGGCTCGTCAGGGTACGGTGAAAAACGCCATTTTTCTCATGATCGCCGCCGGATTGCTGGCCCTCGCGCTGGCCGGACCGGCTCTGGCCCAGGACGAGGGTGATACCGCGGGCGGCGTCGACAAGTTCGCCAAGGTCCAGGCCACCAGCGACTCGCTGGGCTTCGGATCCTCCGCCGCGGATTCCCTGAAGGAGATTCCCCAGGTCGTCGAGAAGGTCGGCGGGCTGATGGGGTACGTCGAGCGGTCCCCCCTGGGCAAGACCGGCGCCGGCGAGCTGTTCGTCAAGGGCGGCCAGTTCATGTGGTGGCTGCTCATCGTGGCCCTGGTCGGCTTCATCTTCCTCATCGAGAGGCTCTACACCCTCAACCGCGCCCGGGTCAACACGCGCCGCCTCATCGGCACCGTGATCACCACCCTGCGCAACGACGGGGTCCAGGCCGCCGCCGAGGAGTGCCAGAAGGTGCGCGGCCCCATCGCGGCCATCCTGTACTCCGGTCTGCAGAAGGCGGACAAGGGGCGTGACGCCGTGGAGAAGGCCATCGCCACCGCCGGGACCATCGAGATGTCCTTCCTGGAGCGGGGCCTGATCTGGATCTCCTCGGTGACCACCATCGCCCCGCTGATCGGGTTCCTCGGGACGGTGTCCGGTATGATCAACGCCTTCGAGGCCATCGCCGCCAGCGAGCAGGTCAACGCCAAGCTGGTGGCCTCCGGTATCTCCGAGGCCCTGATCACCACGGCCACCGGTCTGGTCGTGGCCATCCCCGCCACCATCGGCTACAACTATTTCGTGTCGGCCATCGACCGGTTCGTCATCGAGATGGAAGAGTCCAGCGCCGAGCTCATCGACGAGCTGGAGCGGCTGCAGGGCTAGGGACCGGTGAAGGCCCGCCGTGGCGGGCCTTAGCGGGAAAGGCGAACGCACAATGGGCCTGTTGAAGAAAAAGAAGAAGCAAGCGCTGGGCGAGATCACCATGGCGTCCACCAGCGACGTGGCCTTCCTGTTGCTGATCTTCTTCATCGTCACCACGATCTTCGCCGCCGAGCAGGGGCTGACCCTTGTC
>JALUJS010000415.1:2735-8790 GCA_027056825.1 Candidatus Krumholzibacteriia bacterium
GGTCGTTCCGGCGAAGACCGACGTGGTGAAGGTGAAGCAGAGCAACATCGCCACCCTGTTCGTCCACCAGGACGACTCGGTGACGCTCGACGGCAAGCCCATCGCCATCAACCACATCATGCACGCCATCGAGGACCGGATCTACGCCAACCCCAAGCTGGTGGTGCTGCTGAAGGTCCACCCGGAGGCCGACTACGGCCGCATGGTGGCGTGCCTGGACGAACTCAAGCTGGCCAACGCGACCAAGGTCTCGCTGAAGACCGCGACGAAGTAGGGAGGAGGCGGAGATGGATTTTAATCGCAACACGAAGAAGGAAACCTTCATCCCCACCTCCTCCATGGGCGACATCGCCTTTCTGCTGCTGATCTTCTTCATGGTGACCACGATCTTCCGCGAGGAGAACGGGCTGCCGGTGGAGTTGCCCCGGGCCGAGGCCGGCGAGGAAGTGAACCGGGAGCTTGTCTCCAACATCTACATCAACCGGCAGGGCCAGATCTCCATCGACGACCGCCTGGTGCAGGTGAAGTTCGTGTCGGACCTGATCGGTCAGAAGATCCAGGACAATCCCCAGCTGGTGGTGGCCTTCAAGACGGACACCTACACCGATTACGGAGTCGTCAGCGACGTCATGGAAGAGTTGAAGGAGGTCAACGCGGTGCGCGTCTTCTTCAACAACGACGTCGAGTCCCATCCCGGGGCGAAGTACTAGGAGAGTCATGAGCACGCAGTCGGTACAGCCTCCGCTTCGCATGTCGGCCAATGACGAGTTCAAAGCCAAGTACAACAAGTACCTGCGCTGGTCGGCTCTCATTGCCGTGCTGCTGACGTTGATCGGGTGGCTGCTCAGCCCCAACTACACGCCCCACCCGTACAAGCTGCGCCAGCAGGAGATGGAAGCGGTCAACATCGATGACCAGGAGGTCATCGAACTGCCGCCGCCGCCGGTGGAAGCGCCGCCGCCGCCCAAGGTCATCGAGGCCGCCCCGGACGACGAGGTCGCCGACGACGTGGAGATCGCCGACACCCTCATGGACCTGGATTCGGCCATCAGCAGTTCCATGCCCGTGTACGACACCGGCGGGGACGAGGGCTTCGTGGCCAGCAGCGAGAATCCCAAGATCATCCAGTGGGCCAAGCCCTTCTACCCGGAGATGGCGCGGCGGGCCCAGATCGAGGGCACCGTGCTGGTGAAGGTCCTGGTGGGCCCGGACGGAACGGTCAAGGACGCGGTCCTGCTGCGCGGGGTCAACCCCATCATCGACAAGGAAGCCCTGAAGGCCGCCCGCAAGTGCAAGTTCATCCCGGGCAAGCAGCGGAACATCCCGGTGAAGGCATGGATGGCCCTGCCGTTCACCTTCCGCCTGAATTGACGGCCGACGAATCGGAAATCGGGCCGCGGCTGGCGCCGCGGCCTTTTTTCATGCAACCGCCCGGGCGCCCGGTGCGTAGGACCTTTCGGCGTCCGGTTCCGGGTTTGGCTTGGGCATCGGGCGCTCCATGGCGTATGGTTCCCCTGGTTTCGTGGATCTGGAGCAGACTGCGCGGCCCCTTGCCGCCGGGAGTGGATTATGACGATGACACGTTTTCGGATAGCGGTCCTGGGCTGGATGCTGGTTTTGGGCTTGGCGGGCGGTGCCGCCGCCGCCGACGGGGCTCCCGAGCAGGCCGGTGACCGGACCCTGGATCTGCAGCAGTGCGTCCGCATCGCCCTGGAGAACAACCCCACCCTGCTGATCGCCGATGAGCGCCTGCACATCGCCGGCAAGGATGTCTCCGACGCCTGGGGCGGGTTCCTGCCGGACATCTCACTCAACCGCAACTGGCAGAAGTCCCACCGCACAGACTTCGACATCCAGACCTACCAGCCGGCCATCGTGGATTCGATCCTTTTGCGGGACCTCTACACCGACGACCTGGTCACCTGGTACTCCCAGGTCAACCTGCCGGCGGGTGTGGAGGACCAGACGATCCACACCAAGTACAAGGACTGGAACGCGCGCGCCTCGCTGAACGTGTTCGCGGGATTCTCCAAGATCAGCACGCTCAGCGCGGCCAAGCACGGGCGCAAGGCCGCCGAGGCCACCCTGGCCTACAACCGGGAGCTTGTGATCCAGAACGTGCTGACGGCCTACTACAACCTGCTGCGCTACCAGAAGCTGGAAGAGGTGGCGGTGGAGGCCCGTGACCAGGCCGCCAAGGAACTCGAGCGCACCGAGACCTACTTCCGGCTGGGCAGCGCGGCCAAGAGCGACGTGCTCCAGCAGAAGGTGCGGCTGGAGAACACCAAGCTGGACCTCGTGGTCGCCCGCAACAATGTCGCCAAGGCCTTCGCCGACCTGGCCTATGTCATGAACATGCCCCTGGCCGAGCGGTTCGAGGTGGACGGCTCGCTGCTGGAAACCGATTTCGCGGTGGAGCCCGTGGAAGCCCTGTACGGTGAGGCCCTGGCCAACCGGCAGGATCTGCGCAGCAGCGAGGAGCAGCTCGCGGCCCGGCGCGCCGACGTCACCACCGCCTCGGGCAACCTCTGGCCCCAGATCAATCTCAACGGCAGCTACACCCGGTACAACAACGAGTCCCCCTACCGCTTCGGGTCGCAGGAATCCGAGTCCTTCTCCTACGGGTACAGCATTTCCTGGAACGTCTTCGACCGCATGCGGACCATCAACGCACGCTCGAAGGCCAAGGCCAACGCCCGCATCGCCGAATACGAACTGGAGCAGGCCCGCCTGAACGCCCAGGTGGAGATCCGGCAGCTGCACAACAGCCTGGTTGAGGCCCGCGAGCGCGCCAACGTCTCGCGCGAGACCATCGAGCAGTCCCGCGAGGAGCTGAGGCTGGCCCGGGAGCGTTTCCGGGTGGGGGCCGGCACTGCGCTGGACGTGATCGTCGCTCAGGTGAACCTGGCCAATGCCCGCGCGCAGGAGGTCCAGGCCCGTTGTGATTTCCTCATCGCCAGGGCGCAGCTCAACCGCGCGGTGGGACGTCCGGTGTGGCGGTCCGGTTCATGAGTACGGAGGAGGCTGTCATCCGCGTGCGCGGCCTGGTCAAGACCTACCAGGTTGGCAGCGAAAAGGTCCATGCGGTCCGGGGCGTGGACCTCGACGTCCGGCGGGGCGAGTACCTGGCCATCATGGGCTCCAGCGGTTCGGGCAAGTCCACCCTCATGAACATGCTCGGTTGCCTCGACACGCCCACCAGCGGGAGCTACCGGCTCAACGGGACCGAAGTCACCGAGTTCAGCGAGGACGAGCTGGCCGCCATCCGCAACCGCGAGATCGGATTCGTCTTCCAGACCTTCAACCTGTTGCCGCGCCTGACCGCGGCCCAGAACGTGGAACTCCCCCTGGTCTACGCCGGCGCCCCCGCACCGGAGCGGGCCGCGCGGGTCGCGGAGGCCTTGGCTGCGGTGGGCCTGACCGACCGCTCCCATCACCGTCCCAACGAACTCTCCGGGGGGCAGCGGCAACGGGTGGCCATCGCCAGGGCCCTGGTGGGTCGGCCCGTGCTGATCCTGGCCGACGAGCCCACGGGCAACCTGGATTCGGTGACCAGCGAAGAGATCATGGGCATCCTCGACGGGCTCAACGACCGCGGCCACACGGTGATCATCGTGACGCATGAGCCGGACATCGCCGACCATTGCCGCCGCACGTTGACCCTCAGCGATGGACGCATCCTCTCCGACGTGACCACTCCCTGAAGCTCCCGGCCCGGATTCGATGACCCTTGCTCGCGGGTCAAGTTTCCGCTCCGGCAGCCGATGATCCGGGAGTGTGGAAACGCCGGCCAGGACCGTCTGCGCACGGTCGGGCCCAGGCCCCGGTCCAACCCGGAGACCCGGATGTACTTCTTCTTTTTCTATCCCCTCGGCCTGGACCGGTCGGCGCGGTGTCGCCCCGTGTTGACCGTTTCGATGCTGGCGGTGTTCACCGTCGCCTTTTTCTGGATCCACGACCTGGCCTGGCTGTTCGCCTTCAACCCCTGGAACCTGGTCTACTTTCCCGGCTTCAGCCCGCCCTGGGCCCTGGCGACGGCGGCCTTCATGCACAACGGCTGGGCCCACCTGCTGGGCAACATGGTGTATTTCTGGGTCTTCGCACCGGCCCTGGAGGGACGGCTGGGTCGTGCCCGTTTCCTGCTGTATTTCCTGCTGTGGGCCGTCGCCGGCAACCTGGTCCACGGTTGGGTTTCGGTCCTGGGCTTGCTGGGACAGGGCGGTCTGGGCGTGATGGGAGCCAGCGGCGCCATCGCCGGGATGCTGGGCTACAGCCTGCTGCGGTTGCAGGGGGCGCGGGTGGAGATCGGCTGGTGGGTCCTGGCGCCCCTGGTGGGGCAGAACCGGGCCGGCCGCACTCCGGTGCCCCTGGTGGTCGCCGTCCTGCTGTGGGTCGCCTGGCAGGTGATCCAGGCCTCCCTGGCCGACCTGACGGGGTCCACGGTTTCCTACGGCGCTCACCTGGGCGGTTTCGGGCTGGGGCTGCTCATGGCGGTCCTGCTGGGCGCGGGCCGCGAGGGCCGCGCCGAGAAGACCTTGGCCCGGGGACAACGCTACATGCGCGCAGGGCACTTCGGGGCCGCGGCCGGGGAATTCCGGGTCCACCTGGAATTGGCGCCCGCATCCCGGGAGGGCCGCCTGGAACTGGCGCGCACCCTGGTCCTGCTGGGGCAGAAGGACGAGGCGATCGCCCTGTACCGGCGGGTCTATGCGCAGGACCTGGAGTCCGGGGATATTGATGGTCTGCTGGACGTGGCCGGAGAGTGGCTGCGCCAGTTCGGCCCCGGGGTCCTGGAGCCGGAGGAACTGAACCGAATCGCCCATTACCAGGAGCTGAAACTTGACGCCGTCGGCGCCCTTGCGACCTACCGCCGCCTGCACGAGGCTCACCCCGGGCACCCGCTGGCCCAGCGGGCGCTGGTGCGGATCGTGGTGCTGGCTGCCGGCAAGGCGCGCCAGCCGGAAACCGCGGCGCGGTACCTTGATCTGGGTCGCCGCGCCCTGCCGCCGGGGCCGTGGCGGGAGTTCCTCGAAGGGGAATTCAGCGCTCCAGGAACCGCCGATGCAGGTTGCGGAGCACCTCCGGAGCCTGCGGTCCCGGCAGGATGAGCCGCAACGCCGACCCGTCGGCCCGGAAGCGGGCCTGATCGCAACCGAGATCCCGCAGGCTGGCGGCCAGGTCCCTCTGTACGGCCAGCCAACTGTCGGGACGTCCGCCCGCCAGGCTGACCACCGTCAGGTCCCTGCCGACCGTCAGCTCAGGATGTTCCGTCGCCGGGGTGCGGCCGCCTGCGGATTCCCGCACCAGGGCCTCCCAACGGTATTCATCCCCGCTGTCCAGCCACTCGGCCACCAGCGTGCAGGGGTCCAGGGTCTCCAGCAGACGGTCGCGGGTGAGGCGGAATTCCTCCGCCTGGGCGGTGCACAGGCGCAGGCGCGTCACCGGGTAGTCGGCGTGCAGGACCAGGGGCCGGTAGCGCTCCCGCAGGTCGCCGCCCCCGGAGGACGCGGCGGGGGCGGGGGAGTCCGGGGCGACCGGAGCGATCTGCGTGCCCGGACCGTCGTGGAAGCTGGACCTGACCACCAGGGGCACCCCGTGGGCCGCGGCGTACTCCACGGCCCGCAGATGGACCACCCCGCAACCGGAGGCCGCGATGTCCTGCATCTGCTCCACGCCCAGGGTCTCGTGGCGGCGGGCGTCAGGGACCAGGTCCGGATCGGCGGTCATGACCCCGTCCACGTCCTTGAGGATCTCGCAGCGCACCGCACCGAGAGCCGCGGCCAGGGCCACGGCGGTGGTGTCGCTGCCGCCGCGCCCGAGGGTGGTGATCTCCCTGTCGCGGCTGACCCCCTGGAAACCGGCGACCACCACGGTCAGCCCGCGGTCCAGGGCTTCCCGCACCCGCTGGCCCGTGACTTCCAGGATGCGCGCGTCGGTGTGGCTGCCGTCGGTGATGATGCCGCACTGGCTGCCGGTAAAACTGATGGCCGGGCATCCGTTGCGATCCAGGGCCATGGACAGCAGGCTCATGGTGATGCGCTCGCCCACCGACAGC
>JALUJS010000416.1 GCA_027056825.1 Candidatus Krumholzibacteriia bacterium
AAGGCGTTTCCGTAGTCCCAGAACCGCATGCCCTTGTCCACGCAGCGGCCGACGGCGGCGATGTGGCGGCGCAGCGAGGCCCGGACCCGCTCCTTGAAGCGGTCGGGGTCGGCCGCCATCATGGCGTTGCTCTGTTCGAAACTCATCCCGGCCGGGTAGTAGCCGCCGGTGTAGGGGATGTGCAGGCTGGTCTGGTCGCTGCCCAGTTCGACGGCGATGTCGCTGTCGGCCAGGGCCTCCCACAGGTCCACCACGTTGCCCTGGTAGGCCAGGGCCACCGCCTCGCCGCCGGCCTTGGCCTTCCGGATGCGCTCGAGCAGTTCGGGCAGGTCGGTGTGCAACTCGTCCACCCAGCCCTGGTCCAGCCGCTTGCGGGCGGCCGCGGGGTTGATCTCCGCCAGCACGCCCACGCAGCCGGCGATGACCGCGGCCTTGCCCTGGGCGCCGCTCATGCCGCCCAGGCCGCTGCTGACGTAGAGCTTTCCGCGCAGGGGATGCTCCGGGTCCGCGCTTTCGCCCAGGTACAACCGTCCGGCGCCCAGGATGGTGATGGTCGTCCCGTGCACAATGCCCTGGGGGCCGATGTACATGAAGCTGCCCGCGGTCATCTGGCCGTAGCTGGTCACACCCAGGGCGCTCAGACGCAGGTAGTCCTCGCCGCTGCTGTGGTTGGGGATCACCATGCCGTTGGTCACCACCACGCGGGGCGCGTCCGGGTGTGATGGGAACAGGCCCAGGGGATGGCCCGAGTACAGCACCAGGGTCTGCTCGTCGGTCATCTCCGACAGGTATTGCATCGTCAGCAGGTACTGGGCCCAGTTCTGGAAGACGGTGCCGTTGCCGCCGTAGGTGATCAGTTCGTAGGGATGCTGGGCCACCGCCGGATCCAGGTTGTTCTGGATCATGACCATGATGGCGGCGGCGTGCCGGCTGCGGGCGGGGTAGTGGTCGATGGGCCGGGCATGCATGGGATACGCGGGCCGGAAGCGGTGCATGTAGATGCGGCCCCAGTGGGCCAGTTCGGCGGCGAACTCCGGCGCCAGTTCGGCGTGCATGTGCGCCGGGAAGTAGCGCAGGGCGTTGGCCACCGCCAACTCCTTTTCCTGGTCACTGAGCACCAGGGGCCGCACCGGTGCGCGGCTGATCCCGGGATCTTCCGGCGGCCGGGACGGCAGCCGGTCGGGAATGCCCTGCCTGATCGCTTCCTGGAACGCGGACCTGTCCATGTCCTGAGCTGAACCTGTCACCTTGGCCCTCCATCGCTGTCATGAACGCAACCCTGCCGGGCGGAAGATAACACACCGCCGGACCGGGGGACAAATCCGCCTTTCTGAACTTGTCTTTTCCAGATCGCCGGGAATGTGCCATAATGATCCCAGGTAAGGAGGATCTCGCCCGTGCACGCCCCCAACAGCCCGGAGGGCCGGGAAACCGGTCCGCACGACCAGCCCATTTCCGGTCTCGAAGAACTGGTGGCCCGGATTTCCGTGTCGTTCGCCGGCCTGACGCCGGTTGACATCGACGCGACCATTACCAACGCCCTGGCCCGGATCGGGAGTTTCGTGGGCGCGGACCGGAGCTACCTGTTCCTCTACGACTACGAGCGCGGGACCCTGTCCAACACCCACGAATGGTGCTCCGAGGGCGTCTCCGCCGAGAAGGACAACCTGCAGGACATCCCCATCGGGGAATTTCCGGGGTTCGATGCCTACCTCGACCAGTGCAACATCCGGGAGATTCCCCTGGTCGCCGACCTTCCCGACGAGGAAGCCGGACTCCGGGAAGCCCTGCAGGCCCAGTCCATCCAGTCCCTGGTGCTGGTGGCCATGCGCGACGGAGAGGGAACCCTCATCGGCTTCGCCGGTTTCGACGCCGTGCGCTCGGTCCGGCCTTGGCGGCCCACCGACATCCACCTGCTGCAGGTGACCTGCGACCTGATTTCCGGCGCCCTGGAAAACCAGCGGCTGTGGAGGCGCCTGGCCGAGAGCGAGGCCTACACCAGGGCCATCCTGGAGGCCCTGCCCGATTCCCTGCTGGTGATTTCGGCGGATGGGGAACTGGAGGACATGATCATCAGCCGGGAGGAGCCCAACCTCTGGCTTGCCGAGGAGTTGCGCCATACCTCCCTGCGGGAGTTCCTGGGACCGAAGCTGGTTCCGCTCATGGAAGACCTCATGGCCCGGGTGAACGCGGGGGAGACGCCTGCGGTCCAGCTGTTCACCATCGTGCGGCAGGGGCGGGAGATCCACTACGAGGTCCGGGCCACGCGCTACCGGGAAGACGGTTTCCTGGGCCTGGTCCGGGACGTCACCCAGCGGGTGGAGGACGAGAAGGCCCTGCGTTCCCTGGCCCTGGAGCTGAGCGAGGTCGAGGAGACCCAGCGGCGTGAACTGGCGCTGCTGCTGCACGACGGCATCGGCCAGGATCTCAGCGCGGTGCACTACCAGATCCAGGCTTGCCTGCAGGGCGAGGTACCGGACCGGGACAGGATCGCCATGATGTCCTCCATACTCCAGGACGCCATGCGCAAGACCCAGGACCTGACCTTCGACCTCAGCCCGCCCCTGCTGCACGAACTGGGCCTTACGGCCGCGCTGCAGGCCTTGGCTCGCAGGGTGGAAAGGGAGTTCGGCCTGGTCTGCGCCGTCACCGCCGACGGCGACGACCTGCCGCCGGGAGCCGAGCGGTCGGTTTTCCTGTATCGTATAGCGCGGGAGCTGGTGCTGAACG
>JALUJS010000417.1 GCA_027056825.1 Candidatus Krumholzibacteriia bacterium
ATCTGGCCGTAGGTGCGGGTCTTGCCGTAGGGGATGGTCCGCAGGTGGCGCCAGACGCGCATCTGGAAAGGGGTGCCGCGGGGGTCGAGGGGGAGGTCGAAGTCCGTGCGGCCGGCGGTGAAGTACTCGGCGAGTTGGCGGCGCAGATCCTCGAAGCCGCCGGGATCCTCGTGGATCTCTTGGCCGGGCGCGCCGTCGCCGGCGGGGTAGTATTCGCGGGCCAGGGCGTGGGCCTGGGTATGGTATTCCCAGGCGCGGGGCAGAAACTCCAGGCGCAAAAGGCCGTCGGGCCCGGCCAGGACCAGCAGCGGGTCCAATACGGTGCGCAACAAGGCGTAACGGATCATGGTGTCGCCTCCGGGGACATCATAGCAGAGGCCGCCGGGGCCGGGGCAAAAAAAGGGGACGCGCCGTGGCGCGTCCCCGGGATCCCCGCAGGGATGATATCTAGCGGAACAGGGATTTCACGCTGCCGAAATTGCTCTCCTCGACAGGCACCGTGCAGGCGGTGGCGTTGCTCATGCCCGGAGTGTCGAACTCGCACAGGGTGAAGCTGCCGATGACCCAGTAACCGTCGCAGATCAGGATGTGGGCGGGCACGTAGGAGCCGTCCGGGCCGATGGTGCGGGGGCTGTAGTACTGGTCGCCGCTGCCGGGAGTCTCGACGAAGGAGACCCAGTCCACGATGGCGCTCCAGGGGGTCACGTCCAGCACGCCGTCATCGTCCAGGTCCAGGTCGTCGCCGTTGGCGCCGGTGAAGCCGGAGACCAGCATGTGGGTGACGTTGTCGCTGTTCTCGAAGTTCAGCAGAGTGCCGAAGTCGGCGTCGGGGCCGTCACCGCAGGTGTTGGAAAAGGTGGATTCGGCACCCAGGAAGAAACCGTCGGCCGCGATGGCATAACCATCGAGGGGAACGACGCACTCGATGGTGCCGCTGCCGGTGGCGCCGTCGCCGATGACGATGTAGGTCAGGCCGTCGAGGCTCTCACCGGGATTGCCGGCCAGTTCGAAGTACTCGTCGTAGTCGGAGCCGCCCTGGTCGATGCGGATCTCGTTGAGGCTGATGGCGAAGGCGGGCATGGCGATAAGGGCCAGGCCGGCGAGGATGAGGGAAACCTTAATCAGGCGCATGGGAACCATCCCTTTCTGCGTGTTGCGCGTCGAAAACTGACGCGGGTCCAGGTTGCGATGGGAGAAACCAGGATCCAAACCGAAAACCCCTCCGGTTCCCTTGCGGGAATCCCCGGGTTCCTCGGCCTGTTGATCTCCACTGCGCTATTATGACCGAGTGCGCGAGGATTTTCAACTACTCTTTGAGTTTTTTGCAGAATTCTTACCCTTGTTTCGAAGCTGCGCCCGGGACACGAACAGGGGACACGAACAGGGGAAATGAACAGTTGAAATGTCTTGATCAAAGGTAGGGGCGTCCTGTAAAATGGCTCGGTTGATCCATAAATGCGCCGCGATCCGTTCCCGGCCTCGATGAAAGGAGGATGAAAACACAGCTCAATGGATGCAGGCCCTTGAGGGATCTGGAGGGGAGAGCTCCGTATCCGCAATCCTTGCACCATGAGCAGACTGGAGAAACGATGCAACGCAAGAACCTATTCGCCCTTTTGGCCGTCGGCCTCGTCCTGCTGACGACCGCATCCCTGTTCGCCTCCCCCACCCGTGAATTCTCGCCCGTCCAGGATGGCTTCACCGCCCGGGCCGCATCCGTGCCGGTGTACGCCCCCGACCGCGTGCTCGTGAAGTTCACGCCCGCCGCGGTGATGGCCGCGCGCCTGGACGTCCCCCTGGAGAAGGGCACCGCCCTGCCGGGGCAGGTCACGGGCCTGAAGTCCTTCGATGCCGTTGCCGCACGGGCCGGCGTCACCCGCATCGAGCGGCCCTTCATCGCGCCGCGCAACCGGGACAAGGCCCTGGCTTCGGGGCTGGACCGCTGGTTCATGCTGACGGTGCGCGCCGGGGACATGGAGGCCCTGGCCGAGGAGTTGGCTGCCGATCCTGACGTTGAGATCGCCCAACCGGACTATCTCGCGTATCCCGCAAACGTACCCAACGACCCCCTGTACCCTGATCACTGGGGCCACAACAACACGGCCCAACTGCCCAGCTACGATTGGGCGACCTACAGCCACACCGGCCCGGCCGTGGGAACCGTTGGCTTCGACGCCAACGCCGAGGCGGCCTGGAACACGACCTACGGCGATCCCGCGGTGATCATCGCCATCATCGACAGCGGCGTGGACATTTACCACCCCGACCTGCACACGGTGGCGGGCTACGACTTCGGCGACGATGACACCAACCCCATGGACGACAGCAGGGAACCGGGCCACGGCACCTGCTGCGCCGGCGTGGCGGCCGCCACGGCCAACAACAATCTCGGAGTCGCCGGCATCGGTGCCGGGTGCTCCATCATGCCCCTGAAGGTCGCCGACTGGCGGGGCAGCATGTATTTCACCGCCATCACCAACGCCATCTACTACGCAGCGGACAACGGGGTGGACGTGATCAGCATGAGCCTGGGCGCGGCCATCACCTCGGACGCGGCCACCGACGCGGCCATCGAGTACGCCCACAACGCCGGCTGCACCATCCTGGCAGCCACCGGCAACGAGAACAACAGCGTCATCAGCTATCCCGCCATCAATCCGTACGTGATCGGCGTGGGCGCGGCCTCGCCCTGCGGGGACCGCAAGCGCAGCAGCAGCCTGGACACCGAGT
>JALUJS010000418.1 GCA_027056825.1 Candidatus Krumholzibacteriia bacterium
GTGTTCAGCCGCGTCGACATCGTGGCCGTGGCCCGCGGCCGCATCATTCCCACCGGCCACAGCAAGGTGGTGCAGCCGCTGGAGACCGGCACCATCACCGCCATTCACGTAGAGGACGGGCAACTGGTAAAGGCGGGCGACGTGCTCATCGAACTCGATCCCACCGCGGCAAAGGCGGACCTGGATCGCTTCACTCACGAACGGGACATCGCCTCACAGGACGTCCAACGTTACCGGCGGATGGCCGAATGGCTCGAGGCCGGCCGGGGGCCGGACGAACGACAGTTGCAGACCCTGGACGACCCCCTGCTGCGCCGCCAGTGGCGGGAATTCCAGGACCGCCTCGCGGTCATGGAGCGCGAAAAAGCCAAGCAATCGGCGGAAGCGCGCAGCGCTCGCGAACAGGCCGCGAAACTCAAGGCGGTGCTGCCGATCGTCGAGCGTCGCGCCACGGTGCGGAAGGCGCTTTCCCACAAGAAGCTGCTGGCCGAGCAGCAATACCTGGAGGCGGAACAGGCGAGGCTGGAGACCTTGCACGACCTGCGCGCCCAGCGCAGCCGCGTGGCCGAACTCCAGGCCGCCATCCGGGAACTGGACGCGCGGATCACCTTAACCCGCAGCGAGTTCCACCGCCAGACCCTGGAACGCCTGGAAGAGGCGGAGCGCCGCCTGGACACCGCAGTCCAGGAACTCATCAAGGCCCGCAGGCGGCTCCAGGCCATGACCCTGACCGCCCCAGTGGAAGGGACGGTTCAACAGCTCGCCGTTCACACCATCGGCGCCGTGGTCACCCCCGCCCAGCAGCTTCTGGTGATCGTGCCCCGCAACGACACGCTGGAGGTCGAGGCGACACTGGAGAACAAGGATGTGGGATTCGTCAGCGTCGGCCAGGAGGCCGAGATCAAGGTGGACGCCTTCCCCTTCACCCGCTACGGCACCCTGTCCGGCAAGGTCGTGGACCTGTCCAACGATGCCGTCGCCGACGAGAAAAAGGGGTTGGTCTACAAGATGCGGGTTGCATTGGAGCGTTCAGAAATCACCGTGCACGGCAAGCCGGTACGGCTCGGCCCGGGCATGACGGTGACCGCCGAGGTGAAGACAGGCACCCGGCGCCTGATCGAATTCTTCCTCAGCCCTTTGCTCCGCTATGCCAGGGAGAGCGCAAGGGAACGATGAGTTCCTGGAAATAAGTGCGCCGTCATAACGAAGCAAGTCGCTGAAATGGCAGAAAACGATACGAAATAACGCAGATCGATGACGAAACCGGACCCGATGAAAACCTGGCAAAGGCGCCGCCGGCGGACACGCACTTGGCAACCTCTGCCGCAATGAGCTATCGTTGGCGGCGTAACGCACAAACACAGCATGGAAGCGATCGATATGAAAAGCGCTTTCGTATCACCCGCCAGGGAACCGGGCGCCAACAACTTCCCCGCATTCCCCTCTTCGCATTTCCCCTCCTGCCAGGGACATCCTCGTCCTGCGTGACGAGGCTTCTTTCATGTCTCCGTTCAGCGAAATGATCTCCGGTTACAAGCGGTTGAGGCGACAGGTTCAGAAGGAGCGCAACCGGGACGGCGATCCTTCACGTGCCATCAAAACTTTCGCCCATTTATTTGCTAATGGTAATGCGGTAAGCACGCGCGTAATTAGGGGCTGGCATCGTAGAGGTTGAAATGACATCCAGATCATTGACAAAGGTTGTTGCGTTATTGTTGCTTCTTGTCAGCCTGATTGCGTTATGGTTGAGAGTTTACGGTTTTTCTTATGTTGCAAGAAAAGAACATGGCGGAACGTCGGGTTATATAATAACTTTGGATTCCCTATTGAGTGTGGAAATTGCCATCATTTTACAGACAAAAAAGCAATACTATTTCGTTGAAAAAAATAGTTTGGTGTGCCGTGAGAATGGCTACATTAATTCCAATGTAAGCCTTAATTGGAATAAACTCTTAATAGATGGCTGCTTTGTTCCTGCAAGTATTCTGAGAAGTTATAGGGTGTCCCCGCGTCTCATAGCAGTGCCGAGCGGAAAGTCAATAATTGGGGTCACGGTTAACGGCAACATAATGGAGGATGGTAGATCAAAAAGTAATATATTGATCCAGGTTAGGAAGTACAGAAGAACTGTTTATTATTTGGTTATGGTAGTTGGATCATATATAGCAATTCCGTTGCTGGTCATAGGTTTGCTGTTAACTATCGCATATAGGATCATTGGTTTGTTGTTTTCTGAGAAAAGTGGGAGGTAGGAGATGCCGCACGTTACTGTATATACGGATATTTCTTTCTTTGATGGAACGCTCGTCCATACTTGGTTGTCGCTTGATGATGGGGCGGGGAATATAGAAACATATTCTTTTGGTCCCGTTCAGCATGGGGCTCTTTTTGGTGACGGGCATGTTTTCAAGGACGAGCCGCCAAGCCGTGCCACGCAGTCATATACTTGGGAGATAACAAAAGAACAATATAATAGCATTAAGAGTGCGGGGGATTATTTCGAGGCAAACCCTCCAGCGTATGATGTTACATCCTTGAGTTCCGGATCAGAAAATTGTGTTACATTTACCAGATCGCTATTGGAAACAGGTGGGATTTCTTTAGAGGTAGGAACTGTTACTCCATGGCAAGTACAAACGCAGTTGTTTTGGAGAAAAATAACGCGACAAATATCTTCTGACACAAACACCCACTTCACCAACGCCCAAAACTGGACCCCGCCCCACAT
>JALUJS010000419.1 GCA_027056825.1 Candidatus Krumholzibacteriia bacterium
GTTACAGCAGTCCCTGTTTGCAGTGTCCCACAAGGTGTCCCACAAGGTGTCCCGCTGTCACCGCTCCGGGACAATTCGGGTGGGACAGTGGGACAGTGCCATCAGGAACATCGGGCCCCCGGCAACCAGCGCCGCGATCTCCAGCCCGAATACGGGCATCACCAGCAAGCCGCCCAGGACGCTGGCCAGGCTGCCGCCCAGCAGATCGAGGGCGTACAGGGGTCCGATACCGACCGCGGTTTCCCGCTCCTGAACTGCAGCCGCCAGCGCGAACAGGGCACCGGTGATTCCTCCGGCTCCCAGCAGCAGCGCCGAGGTCATGACCAGGCCGCCGGCCAGGATCCCGCGTAAAACCATGACGGTCAGCAGAACCGGCAGCAGAGATCCGGTCAGGATCCATCCTGCGGCCTTTGTCCCGCCACGGTCGTTGCACTTCTGCGCGAATCGCCACGCGCCGGCCGCCATCCCGGCCATGAACATGGTCAGCAACAGGCCGAGGTCGCGGTAAAGCACCCCGCTGGTCGTCTGGTAGGCCAGCACGAGTACGCTTTCGAGCAGCAGGCCGTACCACCCGGCCCCCAGCACGACCCATGGGCCGGACGCCGCTAGGGTCATCCCCCTGCGCCGCGCGGCCACCGCCGCAGCCATCAACAACAGGAGGACCGCGCCGACGACGAGACCTGTTCCGCGCCCCGGGTTCCATCCCGGCCAGCGGGCCGCCGACACCCGCGCGTGGAAGCGGGACAGCCACAGCGCCAGGGAATAGCGGTAGCAGACCGGCTGCAAATCGGTGTTGGCCCGCACCCGCGCCGCCGCCAGCTGCCCGGCGATCTCCCCGCGGCGGTCGTTGGCGTAGAGATAGCGGATATAGGCCGGCCCCATCAGGCGGGCGTGGATGCCCCGCCGGACGAACCGGTCGGCCAGGGTAGCGGCGTCCGGCAACGGGCCGGTGGAAGCCAGGACAGTGCTGCTGGCACCGGGCAACACCGTCACTTCCGGCAGGACGCTCCGCAGGGCGGCGATGATGGCGGCGTTGCGCAGGGTCAGCAGCGGGGTCCAGTAGTTCTCCGCGGCGCGCAGGGAAAAGACCAGCACGCCGCCGGGATGCAGATGCCGCGCGCACAGGGCGAAGAATTCGCGGGTGTAGTAGCGGTTGCTCAGGCCGCTGTCCGGCTGGGGCATGCGGATCACGATCAGGTCGAACCGGTCCTGATGGCCGCGCAGCCAGGCGCGGGGATCGGCGTACACGACGCCCACGCGGGGATCGTCCAGGGCCGCGGTGTCTTCCGGCGACAGCAGACGGCGTTCCAGCGCCAGTCCCCGGCGGTCCAGCTCGATGCCCGTGATCCGGGACGGCCGGTGCTGCAACAGGTCGGCGACCATCCCCCGGACCGTCCCGCCCAGCACCAGTACCGAGTCCGGATCGGTCACCTGCAGTGCCGCTAGGTGAACGAATTCCTCGGTGGCGGTGCCCTGGTCCTCGTAGACCAGAGCGTCGTTGACCAGAACGACCTTCTGGTCGCCGCGTTGCAACAGGGTCAGGCGTCCGTAGGGGGTATCGCGCACCGCCAGCAGATCCGGATGGACCAGGGAAGTCAGACCCGCGTCCAGGCGACCGAGCAGGGGCACAGCCAGCAACAACAGCACCGTCCAGATCCTGCCGGCGAAACGCAGGCGGACCGGCCCCGCGGGCAAACCCGCGCAGAACGCCGCGGTCACCGCCGCCAGCCACAGCACCGCCAGGTTGGACGCGCCGGCCAGCAGCAGGCCGGTGGCCAGCAGGCCGCCCAGCAGGCTTCCGGCGCTCTCCAGGGCGTAGGCCCCAGCCAGGGTACCTCCCCTGTCGGCGTAGGCCCGGGCCAGGTCACGGAACAGGAGGCCCACAGGGGTGGCAGCCGGCAACAGAACCACCGGCACGGCCAGCAGCATCCCGCCCAGTCCGGGATAGGCCCCGGGCATCGCCCCCAGCAGGGGGCGCAGGTTCCGCGTGACCACCAGGACCGCCGGCAGGGTCACCGCCACGAACAGGAATCCCGGGGCCGGATCACGGAAACCGGAACCCGCACCCTGCGGCCGGCCGGGCAGGACCGCGCCGACGCCCACGGCCAACAACCACACGCCCAGGGCCAGGATGAGGATCAGCTCGCTGCCGTAGAACGCGACGCTCAGCTCGCGCAGCAGCGCGACCTGCGCCAGCAGGGCGATGGCCCCCAGCGCGACCAGGCGGGTCCTCACTCCCGGAACACCTGGGCCTGGAAGGTCCGGAAGGATGCGCCGCGACGCCAGGCGTCGCCCGCAAGCCCGGCCTTGCGCGCCAGGTGCGTGAGCAACTGCTCCCGGTTCCAACCCTGCTCGGTGGCCACCTGGGGCAGGTACACCGCGCTGCGTCCGTTCTTGCTCAGGATCACCCCGTCGCGGCCCGGGACGACCGCCTCAGGTCCGGACACCGGATGCGGTGCGCTCAGCACCGAGACCTCGATGGTGATCTGCCCGAGTTCCCCGGCGGTCATGGGCTCGAAGCGCGGATCGTGGACCGCCGCCTGCACGGCCATGGCGCCCACGGTGACCGCCAACGGCGTGTCGGCCTGCAGGTGGCCGATGCAGCCGCGCAGGCGCCGGCTGCGGGTGTTGATGGTGACGAAGGCCCCCTGCTTGCGACCCAGCGCGGCGGGGTAGTCCCGGGCCAGGGGGGTGGTGCCGGTCCGCAGGTACTGCTCCAGGGTCCG
>JALUJS010000420.1 GCA_027056825.1 Candidatus Krumholzibacteriia bacterium
GGCCGCAGGAGTCACGATCACCGACCAGGGAGGCGGAAACTACCTGGCCTCCGTGGACTGGGATCCCCCTGACGCCCAAACCATCGGTTTCTACGACCTGTTTTTTTCCGTCGCCGACTCCAGCGGGACCGCTCGCGACGGTTTTGCGAACAACCTGGACGAACTCGAAATACACGACGCCGTTTCGAATTCCCCCCCGTTCATCTCCCCCGGAGCCCTGAAAGCCGTTCCCGATTCGGTCACCCGGCAGGGCGACGACTATGCCCTTCTGAAGTTCGCCTTCCAGGACACCGACATCCCTGGCCCCGGCGCATTCCTGGTCACCATCAGCGTACAGGGACCCGCGGGGGAGACCGTGGTTGTGGACAATGCGGCCGACGGCACCCAAGGTCTGGTGATCAGAGCGACCGGAGGCTCGGATTATGAGGCCTCGGTGCTGTGGAATCCCGGGGCCGGCACCGTTCCCGGCTCCTACGATCTGGCCTGCTCGGTGACCGACGACCGGGGCGGAACCGCCGTGGACGGATACGCCGACAATCCCGGCGAATTGACTGTTTCAGCCGATGCGCCCGCCGGAGACGGGAACCTTCTTCACCGCAGCAGGGGCCAGGACACCTGCGGGGGGCCGAATTCCGCTTGCCACAACCTGTCCGGTCACCAGAATCAGGGCTGCCTCTCATGCCACACCCCGCATGCGAGCAGGAACATCTACCTGATCAGGGAGAGCATCCAGACCCCCAACTCCGGCAGCAAAACGGTACTGTTCAAGACCAAGGGCATCGGGGATCCCTACAACGATCCGGACCCCGTAGCGGGCGACAACACATCCGGCGCCATGGGAGACGGTTCCGACGGCGCCTACACCAACATCTGCGAAGTCTGCCACACCGCCACAAGTCACCACCGCAACGATGCGAGCACCCCCGCGCCGAACCACCACGACGCGGAAATCTGCACCACCTGCCACTCCCACGAGCAGGGCTTTCCCACGGCGGAATCGGACGGCAACCTGGCCTGCGACACCTGCCACACCGAAATCTACGACTCCATGAAATCCGGGGCCCCGGGCTTCCATCACACCCTGACTTCCGCCGATCCCGATTATCTGCGCACCAATTTCACCTGCCTGATGTGCCACGTGGACCACGATATCTTCCGGCCGGATCTGAACCCCGGCATCGGGGGCCGGGGCAGGAACCTGCGCAGCGATTCGGCGAACACGGTGGTCCAGGGGGACGCCACCGTGCTGACCAACACGGATTTCACCAATTCCGGCAACGGCGGCCTGTGCATCAGTTGCCACGAAGGCAACGATTGCCTGGCCTGCCATGCCTTCAAATCAGGCCAGGCGGCAAACTTCAACCACGTCTGGATCACCCGGGCCGGCTACGCCGGGGCATCCTCGACCCACAACTACACCGTGGCCTCGACCTTCGCCTCTGACGGTTCCTCCTTCAACGCCAACTGCGTGAAGTGCCACGGCGACAACCTTGCGTCGAGCTACCAGAACTCACCCTTCACCTTCGGGCTGCACGGAACCCCCTTCAGCGAGATCCTGTCGCCCCTGGGACAGGCCGGGGCCACCGACCCCCTGGAAGAGACCTTCTGCTACCGTTGCCATTCCACTACTTCCAACCCCAACGCCGGTGCCAACCTGGACTACTACGGGGTCAAGCCCATGTCGGGAGCGGGTCCCCTGCTGGTGGAGCAGGATCTCGGGCGCGTCTCCACACACCCGGTCGGAGCCACCAGCGCAGTACATGTCCCGGGCGAATCTTCCCAGAACATGCCTCGTCACGTGGAATGCACCGACTGCCACAACCCGCATGAAACCACTTCGGACCGTCCCCCCTCCCCGGCCCTGCCCGGGGCCCTGACGGGGGTCGACGGAATCGACCAGAGTGGGAATTTCGTGGAATCGGTCACCAGCTCATACCAGGTATGCTTCAAATGCCACGGCGACCGCCACGGCGCCGCACCGGTCGTTCCCAGGCAGATCAACGACATGAACACCAGGCTGGAATTCAATCCAGCCGCGGCATCGTTCCACCCTGTGGTCGCCAGCGGCAAAAATCCGGATTGCCCCTCCCTCATTCCGCCCTATACCGAGACCAGCATCATCAACTGCGAGGACTGCCACGCCTCATCCACGGGGGGCTCGCGCGGCACCCACGGGTCGGATTTCCGTCCCATCCTGAAACTCCGCTACGAGACGGCGGACAACACGCCCGAATCAGCGGCGGCCTACGCCCTCTGTTATTCCTGCCATGACCGCAGTTCCATCCTGGGCGACAGGAGCTTCGGGGAACACAACAAGCACATCGTGAGGGAGGACTCTCCCTGCTCCATTTGCCACGATCCACACGGAATCAACAGCGCGCCAAACGGGGACGGCAGCCGTCTCATCAACTTCCGCACCGACGTCGCCACGGCCGATCCCAAGACAGGCCGCTTCGAATTCATAAGTAACGGGAATTTCAAGGGATCCTGTTACGTTTCATGCCATGGCAAGGACCACAGTCCAAAGTCATATTGAAAAAGGGAGAACCCGGATTTTTTCAATTTAACTTGAAAATCGGCACTCGATTTGCTTGTTTTCGTGTTAACAACTGTCTGATCCGGGTTAGCCCGGATTATTCATGAAGGAGCGTAGCGAGGATGAGGAAACAGCGTGACAGGAAAGGGGCTCGCAAGGATCTGCGAGGGAAGCGTACCC
>JALUJS010000421.1 GCA_027056825.1 Candidatus Krumholzibacteriia bacterium
GGCCAGGGCGGTCCCGATCAGGGCGTGGTTGTTGGCCTCGGTGCCTCCGCTGGTGAAGACGATCTGCGCCGGTTCCACGCCGAGCAGCGCGGCGGCCTGCGCGCGGGCGGTGTTGATGGCCGCGCGGCAGACGCGGCCCAGGGCGTGGCCGCTGGAGGGGTTGCCGTGGTGGCGGGTAAGGAACGGCTCCATGGCCGCGAAGACCGCGGGGTCAAGGAAGGTCGACGCGTTGTTGTCGAGGTAGATCAAACGTTCCGAGGGCATGGGAATCCTTCACGGGGAGGTGGAAAAGGGGGGAGGCCGGGCGAATCAGGCGAGATGCAGGACCGGTGCAGCACCCAAGGATGTCGACCAAGCTGAAGGATTCGATGAGGACCTCCCCCTCTTTTCACGGGGACCACGTTAACGGGCAAGGCGGTGACAATGCCACCGATTTTCTTGATGGTAGCACCCCTGAAAAAACCTGACAATCGTCTAACATTGACAACCTTTTATCAGACAATCGGTTCTTCCCCGGAATAGAAGACGGCCACCGCGTGGTCGGCCAGGACGTAGCGCGGCCCGGAGACCCGCGGTCCCTTTCCCGGAGGGTTGAAACCCGCGTCCGGATCCACGGCGGTGTCCAGGACGAGGGCCCAGGGCCGGCGGTCGCGGGCCGGGGGCAGTTCGAATTCAGCCTCCCTGTCGTCGGTGTTGACCAGCACCAGGAGACGGCCGGGATCACCGGGCCGCTCCAGGGTCCAGGCGAGGTGGCGGGAGGCCGGGGACCAGTCCGGACGCCCGGGCTCCAGGCCGTGCCAGGTGATCTCCCCGGTGACGCCGGGGCCGGTGGCCGTCCACCAGCGGTTGGCCTGCAGCGCGGGCACCGCCCGGGCCAGGCTGATGAGCGCCGCGGTGAAGCGGGCCAGATCCTTGTCCCTGTTCCTGCCCCATTCGAGGTGGTTCAGGGCGTTGTCCTGGCACCAGGGGTTGTTGTTCCCCTGTCGGGTGTGTCCGCACTCGTCTCCCATCAGGATCATGGGCGTGCCGTGGGACAGCAGGAGCAGGGTCAGGAAGTTGCGTGCCTGCCGCCGCCGCAGGGCCAGGATGTCCGGATCGTCGGTGGGGCCCTCGTGACCGCAGTTCCAGCTGAAGTTGGTGTCGGTCCCGTCGCGGTTGGACTCGCCGTTGGCCTCGTTGTGCTTCCGATCGTAGGAGACCAGGTCGCGCAGGGTGAATCCGTCGTGGCAGGTCACGTAGTTGATGCTGTGGAAGGGCAGGTTGTCCGGGGGCGGCAGGAGGTCGCAGCTGCCGGTCACCCGCGCCATCACCGCCTCGATCATCCCGTCGTCCCCGCGCAGGAAGCGCCGCAAGTCGTCGCGGAAGGCGCCGTTCCACTGGGCGAAGCCGTCGCCGGGCAGTGAACCCAACTGGTACAGCCCGCCGGCGTCCCAGGCCTCGGCGATCAGCGTGGTGTCGGCCAGTTCGGGGTCCGAGCCGATGGCCCACAGGATGGGCGCGTGTTCCAGGGGCTCGCCGTCCTCGCCGCGCGCCAGGGCCGAGGCCAGGTCGAAGCGGAAGCCGTCCACGTGCATGTGGTGGACCCAGTGGCGCAGGGCGGCCAGGATCAGGCGGCGGGAGATCGAGTGGTTGGCGTTGAAGGTGTTGCCGCAGCCGGTGAAGTCGGCGTAGCTGCTCATGTCCGGCCCGAGGATGTAGTAGGCCTTGTTTTCGAAACCGCGCCAGCAGAGCGTGGGGCCGTCGGGGCCGCCCTCGGCGGTGTGGTTGAAGACCACGTCGAGGATGACCTTCAGCCCCGCGCGGTGCAGGGCCTTGACCATGTCCCGGAATTCCCGCACCGGGCCCAGGGGTGAGCGGTCACTGCTGAAGGGGCGATGGGGCGCGAAGAAGGAGACGCTGCTGTAGCCCCAAACATTGGTCCTGCCCGCGGGGGCGTCCTGGGGGTCGAAGGCGCAGACGGGCATCAGCTCCACGGCGGTGACCCCGAGGTCGCGCAGGTAGTCCGCGCGGGCGGCCAGGCCCGCGTAGGTGCCCCGCAACGGTGCATCCAGGCCGACGTCGGCGGCGGTGAAGCCGCCCACGTGGGCCTCGTAGATCACTTCCCTGCCCCGCGCCCGGGGCAGGGGCGCGTCGTCCTCCCAGTCGTAGTCCCGCGGATCGACGACCACGCTGCGCAGGCAGCGGTCGGTGTTGTCACCGTCTCCCTGCGCGGCCCGGCGGTCGTAGATCTCCTGGCCGACCACGGCCAGGCCGTAGGGGTCCAGCAGGATCTTGTTCCCGCGGTAGAGCAGGCCCTGCTCCGGGGCGTAGGGGCCGTCCACCCGCCAGCCGTACACCTGCCCCGGACCGAGGCCGGGCACCAGGACGTGCCAGTAGTAGGAGGTCCGGTTCACCGCCGGATCCAGCGGGATCTCCGCGACCGGCCGCGGGGCGTCCGGGACGTCGAACAGCACCAGGGTCACCGCGTCGGCGTCCTTGGCGAAGACCGAGAAGTTGACCCCGCCGGCCAGGACCGTGGCCCCCAACGGGGCGGGCCGGCCGGGCCGGGTCCGGGGTGGGCGTGAAGCCATGGCGCAATCCTCCGCGGTTTGCCGCCGCCGGATGGAAATCCGGGCTAACCCGAATTATTCATGAAGGAGCTACTGCGGATGGTTAACAGCGCGACAGGAAAGGCGTTCTCGGATTTGCTCGGTCAACGTACCGCACCGGGT
>JALUJS010000422.1 GCA_027056825.1 Candidatus Krumholzibacteriia bacterium
GGGCTGCCGCTGGCGTTGCTGGAGGCGATGGGGGCGGGGTTGCCGGTGGTCGCGGCGGATATTCCGGGAATCCGGGATGTCGTGGCCGAGGGGCGCGATGCGCTGCTCTATCGCTCCGGGGATGCCGGTGAGTTGGCTGGTCTCCTGGCAAGGGTCATGGACGATCCGGACCTGCGCCGGGAACTCGGCGCCGCAGGCCGTAACCTGGTGAAGCGCCAATATGATTTCGAGAGGTCGGTGGACATCCTGGAAAACCTGCTCCGGAAATCCGATACCGGGAGGAAGGACGACAGTGATCATGCATGAACCGGCGTCAGGTCACCGGCCCGGGCCCTTTCCCGTGGTGCACATCCTCGGCTCCCTGCGGACGGGCGGCGCCGAAATGGCCCTTGTCAACTACCTCAAGGCCGCCGACCGGGAGAACTTCACCCACAGCGTCATCTGCCTGACCACGGCCGGTCCCCTGGCCCGCCAGGTGGAGGAACTGGGCGTTCCGGTCATGACCTACCCCGTGCGCTTGCGGAACCTGCCGCAGGCGGTGTGGGGTCTGGCGGGTCAACTCAAGGCCCGCAACGCCACTGTGGTCCATACCCACATGTTCACCGCGGCATTCTGGGGCCGGTTGGCCGGCCTGGTTGCGGGAGTTCCCGTGCTGGTGACCACGGAACACGGCAAGGAACCGTGGAAGAAGGGTTGGCAGATCCTCATCGACCGTATGCTGGGGGCTCGCACCTATCGCCAGATCGCGGTCTCGGAGGATGTCAGGAATATCCGCATCGCTCGGGATTCGGCGCCGCCGGAGCGCATTGTGCTGATCCCCAACAGTGTCCCGGTTCCCGAGCAGCCCCGGGATCCTGAACGGCGGGCTGCGGTGCGGGAGCATCTTGGCCTGGCGCCGGACCAGCCGGTGCTGGGCACTGTGGGCCGGGTTGTCGACGCCAAGGCGTATCCCGTGCTGGTGGAGGCCATGACCGACCTGACGGCCAGGATTCCCGGTTTGAAGTGGCTGCAGGTGGGAGATGGTCCGGATCTGCCGGCTTTGCAGGACGCGATCGCTGCACGAGGCTTGAAGGATGTGGTCCTCTGCCTTGGTCGCCGCGACGACGTGGGGGATCTGCTCCAGGCCATGGACGTGTGGGTCATGTCGAGTCGCCGGGAAGGGCTGCCGGTGGCCCTGCTGGAGGCCATGGCTTCCCGGCTGCCCATCGTGGCCACGGATGTGGGCGGCATTCCCGATGCCGTGGAAAACGAACGCAGCGCCCTGCTGGTCCCCGCGGAGGACCCCGCCGCCCTGGCCGCAGCCATTGCCCGCGTATTCGCCGACCCCTCCCTGGCCGACCGCCTGGCGGCCCAGGCGCGACAGGATGTGGTTGCGCGGTACGGCAATACCAGCATCGCCCACAGGATAGAGGAGATCTACCGGGCCGGTTTGCGGGCGAAGGGTTACGTCTGATCCGGCCGGAATCCGCTGCGCGCCATGGTCAGGAACTTGCGCAGGCGCATTTCCCAGCGGGGATCGGCTGCTCCCCGTTCCTGTTCGCAGATCAGGTACAGAATGCGCGGGTCGTGCGTACGGAAGCGGCCGCGAGGGGTGAAGACCAGATCCCCGCTGCCGATGCGCAGCACGTATTCGGGCCGGTCCTCGCGCCAGCGCTCCGGGTCCCGGCGCGTGATGCACAGGGTCCGGTAGCCGGCAGTCTCGGCAATGCTCCAGCTTTCCTCGCAATAGGCCCCACCGGGCCAGCAGAAGTGCTCCACCGGTCCGTTCAGCAGCTTCTCCAATGTCGTTTTGCTGCCGATGATCTCATCCCGGAAGCGGGCTTCCTGTTCTGCCGGGGTTTCCCACCCCGGATCCTGTCCGTCCTTGGGCAGGGCGTTTTCCAGCCGCGCGCGCCAATCGGGACGGTCGAAGAAACCCTCGCCTCCGTGCGCCTGCACGAAGGCCGTTGCGGCGGCGGTGAGTCCCGGGTCGGGATGGCAACGCCTGATGCCCAGGGCTCGGCCGTGGGTGAAGATCGGCGTGCCCCACGGCACAAAACCGGACTGGTCCTCGGTCAGGTAGAAGGGCTTGCGCTCGGGCCTGGCGTTCCAGGCCAGCCAGGGAGTGTCCAGGCCGGGCCGGTGGAAATCGACGATTTCCGGACCGCAGGGGTACCAGGTGTGGGTGTTGGAATGCGAGGCGATGATCATGACGCCCGAGGCGTGCAGGGCCCGCAATTCGGCGCGGTTGAGAAAGCCGTGGGACTTCAGGTCGGCCCGCCCGCAGCGTCCTTCCCAGTAGTCCTCCAGGTTGGGACGCGGAGTCTCGCCGGGGTCGATGAAGTCCGGGTTGACGTAGATGGTTCCGCGTGCCCCGAGTTTCTTCAGCAGGGGATAGGCGTAGACCCAGTTGTCGAGATATCCGTCGTCGAAGGTCAAAACCACCTGGCGCTCGACCCCGGCCTTTCCGGCGGCCTTCACATCGCGGTACTCGTCGAGATCGAGGAAGGAATACCCTTTTTCCCGCAGCAGGGTGATCTGCTTCTCGAACAGGGACGGCGGGGTGATGAGGTGTCCCCAGAGCCAGCCCGGCAGGGGGTCGCCGATGCCATGGTACATCGTCACGGGGATGCGCTGTTTGCTGTTCACTCGGGATCCTGCCTGTGGAAGGGGGAGACACGGGAAATGGTGAACGGGTACTTCCCCGACGGCGCCGGGGGAATCT
>JALUJS010000423.1 GCA_027056825.1 Candidatus Krumholzibacteriia bacterium
CGTGGAGTCGCTTGATGATAATCTTCCTGGTCGCCGCCGCCGTCATCCCCTCCCTGCTGCTCATGGCCTGGTTCCACCGCCGGGATCTGAACCCCGAGCCCCGGCGCGTGCTGTGGCGCACCGCCTGGCTGGGCGTGCTCAGCGTCATTCCCGTGCTGATCGTGGTCCCGATCTACGGTGGGATCGCTGAGCGCATCTCCTCGCCCCTGCTCCAGGGAACCCTGGTGGCCTTCCTCAACGCCGCGATCCCCGAGGAGTTCTTCAAGCTGCTGGTGGTCGTCCTCTACGCGTCCCGGCTGCGGGACTTCGACGAACCCATGGACGGGATCGTCTACGGCGTGGCCGCTTCCCTCGGCTTCGCCACCATCGAGAACATCCTCTACGTGACCCACGGGGGGTGGCCGGTGGCCGTATCCCGGGCCCTGACCTCGGTGCCCGCCCACGCCCTGTTCGGGGCCGTCATGGGACTGCAGGTCGCAAGAGCGAAATTCGAACCCGGCCGCTCGCGAAGCCACCTCAAGCAGGCCCTGCTGTGGCCCGTCCTGCTGCACGGCCTGTACGATGCGCCATTGCTGTCGGCGCGCGCGGCGGCCAAAGCCGGAACCCTCGAGAGTTTTCCGGGCTGGACCCTGCTGCTCGTGCCCGCGGTGCTGATCCTGGGATACATCTGGGTGAGAGGGAACGTGGCCCGCCTGCACGCCCTTCAGGTCGCAGCCCGCGACCATTCATAGAAAACGGCCGCCTTCCCCGGGGGAAAGCGGCCGTGATCCCGGCCAGGGCGGGGATCACCCGTCCGCGGCCATCTCCTGCTCGGTGGCCGGACGGGCCCGCAGTGCGAACCCGTCCCCCTCTGTATCCACCTCGACCACCGTGTCCGGCCGCACTTCCCCGGCGAGGATCAGGTCCGCCAGGCGGTCCTGGATCTCGCGCTGGATGACGCGCTTGACCGGTCGGGCGCCGAACTGCGGATCGAAGCCCAGCTCCGCGAGCTTCTCCACGGCCGCGTCGGTGACCTCCAGGCGGATGTCCTGCTCCTTCAGGCTGCGGTCCACCTTGGCCAGCTCCAGCCGCACGATGGTGGCGACCATGTCGCGGTTGAGGCTGTTGAACCTGACGATGCCGTCCAGGCGGTTGAGGAACTCGGGCCGGAAGTGTCCCTGCAGGGCCGCGATGATGCGGTTCTCGCGCTCCAGGCGCTCCTTCTCGGTCTCCTCGCGCCGCGGCGGTTCGAACTCCGGCTCCTGGCACATGTTGCTGGTCATGATCACCAGGGTGTTGCGGAAATCCACCACCCGTCCCTTGCCGTCGGTCAACCGGCCGTCGTCCAGCAGCTGCAGCAGGACGTTCATCACCTCGGGGTGGGCCTTTTCCACCTCGTCCAGCAGGATCACGCTGTACGGATGGCGGCGCACCGCCTCGGTGAGCTGGCCGCCGGCCTCATGGCCGACATAGCCCGGCGGCGAACCGATCATCCGCGCCACCGCGTGCCGTTCCATGTACTCGGACATGTCCAGCCGGATCAGGTGCGAGTCGTCGCCAAAGAGCTGCTCGGTGACGGCCTTGGCCAGCTCGGTCTTGCCCACGCCGGTGGGACCGAGGAACAGGAACGAACCCAGGGGCCGGCTGCGGTCGGTCAACCCGGCGCGCGAGCGGCGGATGGTGCGGGCCACCTTCTCCACCGCCTCGTCCTGTCCCACCACGCGGCCGGTGATGCGCTTTTCAAGTTCGCGCAGCTTGGCCATCTCGTCCTCCACCAGCCGCTGGGCGGGGATGCCGGTCCAGCGGGCCACCAGCTCGGCGATGTCGTTCTCCTGCACCTCCTCCTTGAGCAGAGGCTGATCGCCCTGGATACGCCGCAGCTCGGCATAGGCGTCCTGGATCTTCTTTTCGATGGCCTGCTGGCCGCTGTACTTCAGCTCGCTGGCCTTGGCCAGATCGCCCGCGCGCTCGGCCGCCTCCATCTCCAGCTGCAGGTTCTCCTGCTCCTTCTGCAGGGCGCGGATGCGGTCGATGGCCTCCTTCTCCTGCTCCCAGCGGGCCTTCAGCTTGGCCAGCTCGTCCTGCAGCTCGGAAATCTGCCGGTCGATGGCTTCGCGCCGCGCCACCGCGGACTTGTCCTTTTCCTTCTCCAGGGCCAGGCGCTCCATCTCCAGCTGGTTGAGCTGCCGCTGCAGGTCGTCCACCTCGCTGGGCACCGAGTCGATCTCCATGCGCAGGCGGCTGGCGGCCTCGTCCATCAGGTCGATGGCCTTGTCCGGCAGCATGCGGTCGGGAATGTAGCGCTGGCTCAGTTTGACCGCCGCCACGATGGCCCCGTCGGTGATACGGATGCCGTGGTGCACCTCGTAGCGCTCCTTCAGGCCGCGCAGGATCGCGACGGCCTGCTCCCAGGTGGGCTCCTCGACCATCACCGGCTGGAAACGACGCTCGAGCGCCGGATCCTTCTCGATGTGCTGCCGGTACTCGTCGATGGTGGTCGCGCCGATGCAGTGCAGCTCGCCGCGAGCCAACGCCGGCTTGAGGATGTTCGAGGCGTCCATGGCCCCGCCCGTGGCCCCGGCTCCCACCAGGGTGTGCATCTCGTCGATGAACAGCAGGATCTCGCCTTCCTTCTCGGTCACCTCCTTGATGACCTTCTTCAGGCGGTCCTCGAACTCGCCGCGGTACTTGGCGCCGGCGATGAGCGCGCCCATGTCC
>JALUJS010000424.1 GCA_027056825.1 Candidatus Krumholzibacteriia bacterium
CGTCCAGGCCGTCCCCACCGGGCGCGGGCACGGTGGTGGTCCACCATTCGCGGCCGTCGGTGACCTCGGCCCCGGATAAAGCGCGCACGGAATCCCGCACCCCGGCCAGCACCACCGTCCCGTTGCGCTTCAGTTCCATGCGCACGGCCGCCATGGCCGGACGGGTCAGGGCGGCGCGGTGGACCAGGTCGCCCAGCGGCTTGTCCAGGATGTCGGCGGCCTCGCCGTCGGCCGTCAGCACGACCTCGCGCCGCCGCACCGGCACGTCGTGGGGCCCCAGGGGCGCCCCGAAGGTCAGGGACATCCGGTCCCGGGAAAGGTCGGTGGGATCGGGATTGACGCCCGGGCCTGCGAGCGTCACGCGGCGCCAGGGATGATCCAGGTTCCAGCGCGCCTGCCACAGGGCGGTCTCGGACGCCGGCTGGATCCTGTGCACCACGGTGTGGCTGACCCCGTGCACGAGGTTGCCCACCGCGGCGGTGGAAGCCATGATCCAGGTCACATCCCCCGTGGTCCGCACGCGGTCGTGATAGACGGCGTTGTAGGCCGTCACGTCCCGGCCCAGCGCGTCCAGACCCCGCGCCGGAACCTGCAGCCACCAGCGGCCGTCCCGCTGTTCCAGCTTGTGCCGGGTCTCGCCGCGCCACAGGGCGATGTCCGTCAGGTCCGACGCCTTCACCTGGGGCAGCAGGACCTTGAGTTGCACCGACCCCGGCAGGCCCGCCAGCCTCTTGCGCACCTTGTCCTCGACCATGAAGCACCCGGCCCGCCGCAGGCCCGAGGCGTACCAGCGCCCGGTCACCGGGTTGGCCGCACCCAGGGCCAGGCGCAGCCGCTGCCCGTCGTCGGTCAGGAAGGTCACCCGCAGGGCCAGATCACCGTTGAACTCGTAGCGGGGGTCCTCCCGTTCGGTGCCCGGCAGGACCGCTCCGCCCTCGAAAGCGGCCAGGTCCCGCAGCAGGGAGTCCATGGCCCGCGGATCGACGAAGTCCACCGTGGCCCCGCCCAGGGACCAGGTGTCGCCGCCGTGGCGGTCCAGGCGGAATTGCGCGCCGCCGGTGGTCACCAGGATCCCGTCGATGCGGCCGGTCTCCACCGGCAGCAGGGGCGCCGCCAGGACGATCTCCTGCGCGGTGCGGCGCGCCTTCAAATGCAGGTAGCCCATCAGCGCCGCCACCAGCACCACCGCCAGCAGAAGGGTGGGCAGCAGGCCGGGCGGCAGGGGCCGCCGCGTCCTTTCGATCCCGACGCTCATGACACCGCCCCGGCGGAACGGTCGGCCCGCCGCCGGTGGCGCAGCATGACCACCAGGGTGAGGCTCCCCACGAACAACGGCCAGCCCAGCACCGCGCCCCAGCCCAGGAAACGCCGTGCGTCCGCGCTGAGGACCACCGGCTGGTTCAGGGGGTCGCGGCCGCGGATCTGGATGAGGTCCTTCTCCTTGGCCAGCCAGGCCAGGGAGTTGAGCAGCAGGTCGCGGTTGCCCCCGAGGTTGATGTTGGCGTTGGAGGCGAACTCGGAGTTGCCGACGATCACCAGGCGACCCGGCGGCGTCCCGGCGCCGTTGCGCTGCTCGATGGCCATGGCCAGCGGCAGCGGGCCGCGGATGTCCCGGATGCGGTCGAACTCGGGACGGCCGCTGAACATGGTGTTGGGGTCGGTCTCGGCCCAGGTCAGATCGCTGGTCTGCAGCAGGATGGCCCCGGCGATGGTGCTGTCGGGTTCGCCCACCTCGGCCAGGGGTTGGGCCAGGGGGAAGACCGTGACCACGCCCTTGAGCGGCCGGGAGATCTCGTGGTCGCCGTAGCCGTCGCCGATGACGATGGTGCGGGCGCTGACGCCGTACTCCTCACCGGCCCGGTCGGCCGAGACCAGCACCGCGCCGGTCAGGCCCACGCGACGGCCGGCCGCCCACTCGACCCAGCGCGCGGGCGTCGGCGGATCGAACAGGCCCAGCACCGCGCCGCCCCGGGCCAGGAAGGCGTCCAGGGCCTCCAGTTCGCGGGGATCCGGTTCGGTGCGCGGACCGGCCACGATCACCACGCCGCAACCCTCGGGAACCACCGGGTTCTCGCCCAGGAAGAGGGACCGCACCTTGTAGCCCTGGTCCCGGAGGACCATGGCGCAGGTGGAGTAGCCCGGGCGCTCGTCACTGTCCAGGCGGTGCTCGCCGTGGCCCTGCAGGTGGCAGACCAGGGTCTCCCGCCCCGTCACCAGGCGGTACACCGCGCTGACCAGGGTGCCTTCCTCGGGCTGGAGCACCGACACGTGCCGCTGCCCGGCGGTGATCACCACCGTGCGGGTCACCTTCACATCGAACCGGCGCACGAGATCCAGGTCCGTCTCCGGATCGACGATCCTGAACCGGAAGGCGTCGGTTGCGCGGGCGCAGGATTTCAGCAGGGCCTCGGTGATGTCCCGCGCCGGATCCAGGCGCTGGTAGAAGGCATAGACCATGACGTGGTCGGCCGCGGCCGAGTCGGGCAGGGCGGCCAGGTCCGCCGGCAGGGAGTCGAGGACCTGGAGGGTCTGCGGCGCCAGGCTGTAGCGGCGGTTGCCCGTCAGGTCCGCCTGGGCGGGAAACAGGCCCGCCAGGGCGTACAGGACCACCGCCAGGGCCGCCGCGACGGCCGTGGGAATCCAGATGGACCACCGCCTGCCCGCGGGCCGGCGGTGGTCCATCTGGATTCCCA
>JALUJS010000425.1 GCA_027056825.1 Candidatus Krumholzibacteriia bacterium
CGGATTCCAGCGGCTTGTGCAACATGAAACTGAACCGGAAAAAAGCCGCCACCGGGCAAGCCCCCGGGCCGGGCCCGGCAACGCATTTCATCCGAATCCGGTTGAACAACTGAAGCGGTCATGCCACAATCAAGACAGTTATACTCCTGTTAGTTCCATCCAAGGAGACCACCATGCGTTCCACCTTCTGGTTCCACGTTTTCACCGCCGTGACGCTGGTTGCGTTGACGGTCGCTCCCGCCGGCGCGATCCTGGTCTGCAACGACGCCATTCCCCTGGAGTGCGGGTCCACGGTCGATTATCCCGCCCCGGTCAACACCGACATCACGTCCCTTTGCGGCGCCCCCGTCATATCCTGCAATGCGGCTGTGTATCCCTTGACCCTGGCCTCCGAACAGTTGATCAGCGTATCCAGCAGCAACAACTTTCCGCACCTCTACATCCTGGGTTCCTGCAACGACAACGACTGCCTGGCTTCAAGCGTGGATCAGGGCAGCGCCGTCGTCACCGCGTGCCTGCCCGCGGGAGACTACTTCATCGTGGCCACCCAGGAGACTTGCGCCTATTTCCCGGGAACCGTGACGGTCACCTGCAAACCCTGCAGTCCGGTCCCGGCCGCCGAAACCGGTTGGGGCCGCCTGAAGGCCATCTACGACTAGCGAATATGGAGTGACCGGTCACTCGGTATACGCTAACCCGCCTGGAAGGGAGCCAGGCGGTCGTACGCATCCTGCAGCGCGCGCCGCACCACGGCGGATTCGGCGCGCGAAAGGCCGGGATCGGATTCCAGCAAACCGCGGGCATCGTCCCGGCAGGCCTGCACCAGGTCCTGGTCCTGGACGGGATTGGCCAGGCGGAAACCCGGTGTGCCGTGTTGGCGCACCCCCCAGGCGTCCCCCGGCCCCCGCAGGCGCAGGTCCTGCTCGGCCAGGGCGAACCCGTCGGCGTGGTCGGCGAAGAAGCGGATGCGTTCGTAGCTTTCCCGGCCCACGAAGCGGTCGCACAGCAAAAAGCAGGTGGAGGCTGCGCTGCCCCGGCCGATCCGCCCGCGCAGCTGGTGCAACTGGGCCAGGCCGAAGCGCTCGGGATGGTGGATGACCATGGCCGTGGCGTTGGGCACATCCACCCCCACCTCGATGACCGTGGTGGCCACCAGCACCGGGGTCTCTCCCGACCGGAACGCCGCCATGGCCGCGTCCTTCTCGCGTCCCTTCATGCGACCGTGCAGCAACCCGACCTTCAGTCCCGGGAACACTTCTTCCTGCAGGCGCGCGTGCTCGGCGGTGGCGGCCTTCAGGTCCGACCCCTCGGTCTCCTCGATCACCGGATAGATGACGTAGACCTGGCGGCCCGCGGCCACCTCCCGGCGGCAGGCCTCCCACATCCGCGGTTCGCCCTTGGCGTCGACGATCCGCGTGGTGATGGGCCGGCGACCGGCGGGTAGTTCGTCGATGACCGAAAGGTCGAGGTCCCCGTAGAGCGTCAGGGCCAGGCTGCGCGGAATGGGCGTGGCGCTCATGACCAGCACGTGGGCCGCCGGACCGGAGCCGGCGGCCGCCGACCGGCCCCGCTGGCGCACGCCGAAGCGGTGCTGCTCGTCCACCACCGCCAGGGCCAGCCGGGGCAGCAGGACGTCCTCCTGGATCACCGCGTGGGTGCCCACCAGCAGGTCGATGTCCCCGGCCGCGGCGCCGCGCAGGACGGCGCGGCGTTCGGCCGCGGGCGTCGAGCCGGTGAGCGTCTCCACGGTCACGCCCAGGGGCTCGGCCAGGGCGCGCAGGGACTCGCCGTGCTGCCGCGCCAGCACCTCGGTGGGAGCCAGCAGCAGGGCCTGGTGGCCCTGCTCGATAACGAACAGGGCGGCGATGAAGGCCACCAGGGTCTTGCCCGAGCCCACATCCCCCTGCAGCAGGCGGTGCATGACCCGGCCCGAGCGCATGTCCGCCAGGATCTCCGCCAGGACCCGACGCTGGGCACCGGTCAGCGCGAAGGGCAACCCCTCCACCAGGCGCCGCGTCAGATCGCCCGGCTTGTCCAGTTGCAGGCCGGGCTGCCGCACGCGGGCCTCGCGCCGCAGGGCCATGAGCACCTGGACCAGAAAGAGTTCCTCGTACACCAGCCGGCGCCGCGCCCCTTCCCGTTCCCGGGCCGTGGCCGGGAAGTGGATCTGCCGGAGGGCCTCGGCGCGGCCGGGCAGTCCGCGCCGACGCAGGACATCCCCGGGCAGGGTTTCGGGCAGGGATCCGGCCGTCCTGTCCAGCGCCTGGTGCACCAGGGCCCGCAGCCAGTGCTGCCCGATGCCTGCGGTCAGACCGTACACCGGCACCAGGCGCCCGGTGTGCAGGTGGGCGGCCTCCCCTGCCGCGTCGCCGGCTCCGGGATCCAGGACCTCGTAGTCCGGGTGGACCAGCTGCCAGCGTCCCTGGTGACGCTGGGGCATCCCGCTGGCCATGACCTTCATCCCGGTGCGGAAGGTCTTCAGGATGTGGGGTTGGTTGAACCAGACGCAGAACACCACCCCGGTGTCGTCGCCCAGGGTCACCGTCTGCAGGGAACCGCCGCGGCGCGTGCGCCGCTGGCCGCAGGTCAGCACCTCGCCCAGGACCGTGGCCTCGGTCCCGCCGGCCAGTGCGTTCATGGCCACGCAGGAGGTGCGATCGAAGTAGCGGCGGGGGTAGTGGGCCAG
>JALUJS010000426.1 GCA_027056825.1 Candidatus Krumholzibacteriia bacterium
CCAGCGGTCCGGAACATGGCCCAGGACCGCTTCCAGGGCGGCGATGGCCTCGGGGGCGGGAGCGCGCCCCTCGGGGGACTGTCGACCGGATGCGTCCGTGGCCATGAAGCTTCCTTGCCAAAGGGCTGGGCCGGCCCCAATTTATTGTTAAAGAATTATCGAATTCCGGCCGCCCGGCCGCCCGGGTGGCCTGGAGGGGATCCAATGTACGACATCGAAACGAGTCTGGACAACCAGATCCTGGCCATCATGAAGAACCGCCCGTCGGTCATCTTCACCGAGCCCCTGGAGCCCCGGATCATCGAGGCCGCGTGCCACCTGCCTCGCTTCGCCCGGCCGGTCTTCCTGGCGGCCGAGGACGCGGTGAAGGAGGTGATCCACCGCGAGCTGGGCCACGTCGATCCCACCCGCATCGAGTTCGCCCTGGCCGAAAGCGCCTTCTGCGATCCGGAGTCGCGTCCGGACCTGCTGGAGGAGTTCGCGCGTTGCTGCACGGAACTGCCGCAGACCCTGAACCGGACGCGGGACTTCGATACCGCCATGTCGCTGGTGCGCCAGCCCGCGCGCTTCGGCATCATGGCGGTGCGGCAGGGGCACGCGGACATGGTGGTCGGGGGGGTCATCCACGAGCCCAAGGAGTTCTTCCGGCCCATGCTGCGCCTGCTGACCAAGCAGGAGGTGGCCTGCGAAGCCGGCGTGATCGTGCTGCCTGACAGCCATCCGGACGACATCTTTCCCCACAACATCCTGGTGGTGGGCGACGTGGGGGTCAATGCCACCATGACGCCCGAGGCCCTGGCCCATTGCGCCGTGGGCACCTGCGCCGTGGCACGCGACCTCTTTCCCGAGGACGTGCTGCCGGTGATCAACGGCGCCATCGTCTCGTACTCGAACAAGGGCTCGGACGAAGGGCCCAGCCCCGAGCTGGTGCGCAAGGCCACGGCCCTGGTCCCGGAGATCCTGGCCGAGCGCGTCCAGCGCGGCGAACGCTACAGCACCATCCACATCGAGGGCGAGGTCAAGATCAGCGTGGCCCTTTCGCGACGGGCGGCCCACCTCTACCGGCGGGGCCAGGAGCAGACCTTCGTGGGCGGGACCAACGTCCTGATCGTGCCCAACCTGGACACCGGCAACCTGCTGTTCCATCTGTACGCAACCCGCTTCCCGGACGCCCGCAAGTTCAGCGCCATGTTCGGCCTGCGGTTCCAGGGCGTGGATCTGGCCATGGACAGCACCGCCGAGGACGCCACCCTCGCCGTCAAGGCCAGCATCCTGCGCCTGCACCGCTTCGGCCACTGGGTGCGCACCCCCAAGGACACCTTCTTCCGCCGCTACCGCATCCTGGCCGTCAATCCCGGTTCGACCAGCACCAAGATCGCCCTGTTCGAGGGCGACCTGCCGCGTTTCACGGCCGAGATCCAGCACTCGGCGCAGGAGCTGGAGCCCTACGAGGGCAAGCGCATCGTCGAGCAGTATCCCCTGCGCAAGCAGGTGATCCTGGACGAGCTGTCCCGGCACGGCCTGGGGCCCGAGGATCTGGACGCGGTGGCGGGCCGGGGCGGTCTGCTGCGACCCATTCCCCACGGGACCTACCGCGTGGGCCAGGAGATGGTGGACGAGCTGCTGTCCGCCGGCGGCGCCGACCACGCCTCGAACCTGGGCGCCCTGATCGCCCGCGAACTGGTGGAGGGCACCGACAAGCCGGCCTTCATCGTCGATCCGGTGGTGGTGGACGAGGTGCCGACGCGCGCCAAGATCACCGGCATGAAGGCGCTGCGGCGCAAGGTCATCAGCCACGCCCTGAACCAGATCGCCACCGCGCGCCGCTACGCCGAGGAGAACGAGACCTTCTACCGCTACCTGAATCTCATCGTGTGCCACATGGGCGGCGGGATCACCATCGGCGCCCACGCCAAAGGCCGGTACATCGATGTGAACAACGGCCTGGACGGCGAAGGCCCCTTCAGTCCCCAGCGTTCGGGCAGCGAGCCCACGGGCGATTTGATCCGGCTGTGCTTCAGCGGACGCTACACCCTCGAACAGATGCTGAAGCTGAACAAGGGCCGCGGCGGGCTCATCGACCTGCTGGGCACCGCGGACTTCCGCGAGGTCGAGCAGAGGGTCCGCGACGAGGATCCGGAGGCGGTCGAGGTCTACGAGGCCATGGTCTACCAGATTTGCAAGAACATCACCGCCCTGGTGCCGGCCTTCGACGGCGAGCCGGTGGACCGGGTCCTGCTGACCGGCGGGCTGGCCCGCAGCGGGATGCTGGTCAGGGACATCACCGCGGGGGTCCGGGCCCTGGGTTGCGGGGTCACCGTCTACCCCGGCGAGAACGAGATGCGCGCCCTGATGAAGGGCGCCCTGCGCGTGCTGATGGGTCGCGAGGAGGCCCGGGACTACGAGTCCGCCTGAGAGGGCGGCCGGAAGGGATCACCGAACATGGAACCCGTCACGAGTCTGGAACAGCTTGTCCAGGACCTGCGCGAGGCCCCGTCACGGCGGGTGGTCATCGCCGCGGGCCAGGACCCCCACTCCCTCGAAGCGGCCGCCCGGGCGGTTGCCGAGGGCATCGCGGATGTGACCCTGGTGGGGGACAAGGTCCGCATCGGGAAACTGTGCGGGGAGATGGGCCTGGACATGGGCGCGTTCGCGGTGGTGGAAGAGCCCGCTCCCGTGCG
>JALUJS010000427.1 GCA_027056825.1 Candidatus Krumholzibacteriia bacterium
TTCCCCGCCGACGCCCTGCCCGAGTTGGCCTTCGACCACGCCGAAATCGTGGCCGCGGGCCTTGCCTCCCTGTCCCGCCTTTAGTTCCTTTGGGCTGATTGATCGAGTCCTGTTTTCCGCAGCCAGGGAGCGTACGCCATGAGCACGCCTTTGAATCCCGACGTCGTCCGCGAGGCCCTCGAGCAGGTCAAGGTACCCGGCACGACGGTCAGCGTCCTGAAGATCAACATGATCGGCGAGATCGTCGTCCAGGGGGGCGAGGTCACCGTAACGGTGGTCCACACCTCCGAGAAGGACGAGACCATCGCCGCGGTGCGCGAGGAAGTGGCCAAGGCCGTTTCGGCCCTGCCCGGGGTCATGGCCGTCAACGTGACGGTGGATGATCGCCGGCCGCAGAAGAAGGCGCCCACCGGCCCGCACGGGCAGTCCCCCGATCCCTTTGCCGACCGCAAGCCCATTCCCGGCGTGAAGAAGGTCATCGCCGTGGCCAGCGCCAAGGGCGGGGTGGGCAAGTCCTCGGTGGCGGTGAACCTGGCCCTGGCGCTCAAGGAGCGCGGGCTGAAGGTCGGGCTGCTGGACGCCGACGTGTACGGGCCCAGCGTGCCGACCATGCTGGGCGTGGACGAGATGCCGCAGGCCACCCCCGACAAGAAGATCCACCCCGTGCAGTCCCACGGCCTGCAGGTCATCAGCATGGGCCTGCTGATGCCGCCGGACCAGCCGGTGATCTGGCGCGGCCCGCTGGTCTTCGCCGCGGTCAAGCAGTTCCTCAAGGACGTGGTCTGGAACGATCTGGACTACCTGGTGGTGGACATGCCGCCGGGCACCGGCGACGCCCAGCTGACCCTGGTCCAGCAGGTGCCGCTCAGCGGCATCGTCATGGTCACCACCCCGCAGGAGGTGGCTCTGGCGGACGTGCGGCGCGGCATCAAGATGTTCGGCGACGTGGATGTGCCCGTCCTGGGCATCGTCGAGAACATGAGCTACTTCGTGTGCCCCAGCTGCGACACCGAGCACGACATCTTCGGCCGCGGTGGCGGGGCCGAGGTGGCGCAGAAATTCGGTCTGCCCCTGCTGGCGGAGATCCCCATCACCGCCGACATCCGCACCGGCGGCGACCGCGGCACCCCCGCGGTGGAAATGGACGGCAGCCCCGCCCGCGAGGCCTTCCGGCAGCTGGCCGGGAAGGTGGACGAGCTGGCGGTGGAGGTTGCCGGAGCGTAGCTGTCTTGATATGCGGCCCAGGCCGCAGGGCGATCTCGAAGTTTCAGGCATGGTGTCAGCGTCGCTGGAGGTTGTCTCCGGCGGCGCTCTTTTTTATGAGACAAAAAGCTTGTTGCAACAAATAAAATTCAGACCTAAATTGCAGGAAGCAAAAAAGGCGTACACATGACCTCACTACAGCATGAAATCCGGCAAAACCGCCCCTTCGCCTCCCTGGAGCAGGAAGTCTTCCTGAACCTGGTGCGAACCACCGGGATCCTTGAAGCGCCTTTGCGGAGCTTGCTGCATGGCGAGGGCCTCCGCCCATCCCACTACAACATCCTCCGGATCCTCCGCGGGCAAGATGGAGGGTGCCTGAGCTGCTCGGCCATCGGTGAGCGCATGGTCACCCGGGTACCCGATGTTACCAGGTTGGTGGAAAAACTGGCGGCCAAAGGTCTGGTAGAGCGCCGACGTTGTCCCGAAGACGGCCGCAAGGTACTCGTTTCGTTGACGGGCGCCGGAGCTGCGGTCCTCGGTCGCCTCGAAGAGCCGGTCAACCGGCTGCACGCCAGCTCGCTGGCCCATATGAGTGAAAAAGAGCTCCTGTTGCTCGTTTCCCTTTTGACCAAGGCTCGCCTGGGTGGCGGTGCTGAATAACTCGATACGAAGGAGACCGACATGATCAAGACCACAAGAAAAATCGAGATCCTGGCCGTTCTGGCAGCCATGACCCTGGCGGCGACCGGGGTCGTCCGGGCCGCCGAATACACCATTGACTCGTCCCACAGCGCCATCGGTTTCCAGGTTCGTCATATGGCCATCAGCAAGGTGAACGGATCGTTCAATTCCTTCGAGGGCGGTTTCGTTTTCGACAAAAACGACCCGTCGGTCTGGCAGGCCGAGGTGACCATCGATGCGGCTTCCATCGATACCGGAAATGAAAAGCGCGACGATCACCTGCGCTCGCCGGATTTCTTCGATGCCGACCAGTTTCCCGCCCTTACCTTCAGGTCGACCTCGGTGACCATGGCCAAGGGCGGTCAGGGGACCGTGACCGGTGATCTGACTGTCCACGGTGTGACCCGGCCGGTGACCCTGGAAGTGGAGTTCCTGGGGGAGGTTGCTGATCCCTGGGGCAACCAGCGTGCGGGATTTTCACTGCGCGGCAAGATCAACCGCCGGGACTTCGGATTGACCTGGAGCAAGACGTTGGAGACCGGGGGGCTGGTGGTCGGCGACGAGGTCAAGCTGCTGATCGAGGTCGAAGGGATCAAGAAGAAGTAATCCAAGGACCGGACAATCCGGTTCAGGTCGGGCCTGTTGTGGCTCGTGTGCGGCCCGTGGTCCCCAGACCAGGGCCGCAACGCTATTCGGCGTAGCCCAGGTCCTTGAGCCGCTGGTGGATCTCGTCGTCCATGTCGCTCCACGACCCGCCGGAGCCGTCGTCCCCGGCGGGTCGTGGAGCGACATGGAC
>JALUJS010000428.1 GCA_027056825.1 Candidatus Krumholzibacteriia bacterium
GGGGACACAGGCGCCGCCGGCCGTCCGGACGGGCCACCGCGAGAACAGCCTCCTGGTGGCGCCGCCCGAACTGTACCCGGTGAACAACAGCCACCTGGTCACCATCCACAAGGGTTGCGACTACAAATGCACCTACTGCATCGTGCCGGCCACGCGCGGACCGCAATGCGAGAAGTCGCCGGACCTCATCCTGGAAGAGGTGCGCGGGATCGTAGCGGTGGGCGGACGCGAGGTCACCCTGCTGGGCCAGAACGTCACCGCCTACCGGTGGGGCGATGACCTGGACTTCGCCGGCCTGTTGCGCGAGGTGGCCAGGATCGAGGGGCTGGAGCGCATCCGCTTCCTGACCGGGCACCCCTGCGACATGCATCCCCACCTCATGGACGCCATCGGGGAACTGGGCAAGGTCTGTCCCTGGCTCCACGTGCCCATGCAAAGCGGCAGCGACCGTATCCTGCGGCGCATGAAGCGTTACTATACCCGGGACCAGTACCTGGAAATGGTCCGCTACGCCCGCTCCACCATCCCGGGCGTGACCTTCTCCTCGGACTTCATCGTGGGCTTCCCGGGGGAGACCGAAGAGGATTTTTGCGCTACCCTCGAGGCCGTGCGGGAGGTAAGGTACGATCAGATCTTCTCCTTCAAGTATTCCGAACGACCCGGCGTCCCGGCCGCGAAGCTCGCGGACGACGTGCCTGTCGCCGTGAAGAAGGAGCGCCTGGCCCGCCTGATGGCGGCGCAGGAGGAAACCTGGGGTCAGGTCGCGGGCGCCGTGACCGGGGAGACCTGGACCGGAGTCGTCGAAGCTGCGGCCCGCAAACCCGAAGGCGCCTGGCTGGTGCGGACGCCGAACAACCGGAAGGTGGTCGTGCGAGGGGAAGGGCTTGGGCCGGGGGACGCGCTCCGCGTGCGGATCACCGGCTTCAGTCACACCACCTTCCATGGCGAAGTCGTCGTTTAACCCGGTGAAACCGAGGTGGGATCATGTGGTTCATCAAGGGCATCCTGTTTCTGCTGTTACTGTTCGTGCTGGCCTATTTCTTCATCACCAACAGCGGACAGACCGTGGACCTGCAGTTCTTCGGCCATGATTACCTGGGGATCTCCATCTACTGGGTCGTCGTCGTCAGCTTCCTGCTCGGTTTTCTGACCAGCTTCATCGTGGCCGCCTTCCGGGAATTCCGGCTCCATCGCCGCCTGCGCAAACTCCGCAAGGATCTCGCCGTCCGGGACAAGGAAATCGCCGAACTGCGCGCCCTGCCCCTGCAACCCGATGGGCCCGGCGCCGAGGGGAATGACCGCGACGATGCCTGACTGGAGCGTCATCCTTCCTGCGGTCGCGGTATTGGCCGTGGTCGGATTGCTGCTGTGGCGGATCCTGGCGTCCGCACCGTCCCGTCGCGCCAGCGACGACCCTTACGTCGAGGGCCTGGAAGCCTGGGTCGAAGGACGCCTCGCACTGGCCGAGGAACTCCTGCGCGAAGCCGTCGGGACCGCGCCGGACGCCGTGGAGCCCTACCTGCAACTGGGCAACCTCCTGCGCGAAACGGACAGGCCGGACAAGGCCGCCGCCATGCACCGGACCCTCACCGTCAGGCCGGACCTGGATCGTGACCAGCGGGTGCGGACGGGGTTGGCCCTGGCCGACGATCTCCTGGCCCTGGACCAGCCCGTCGAAGCCGGGCAGGTGCTGGACACGCTCATCCGGGGCGCCGACCACAGGGCCGCCTACTGGCGCCTGCGCTTCCGGCAGTGGGTCGCCCTGGCGGACGACCGCGAGGTGGCCCGGGCCCTGAAATACGCGGCCGGCCACGTGCCGCCCGAGCAACGGGGCGAATTCCACGCCGGCCACCAGTTCTTCCTGCTGGACCGCGCCTTCGCCGCCGCCCTGGCGGGTGATCGCGGCACAGCCGAAGGGCACCTCAAACAGGTCGGCCGGGATGGTCCGGCCGCGCCCTGGCTGCCCCTGGTCAAGGCCGTGCTGCTGGTGCAGCGGGACCGGATCCAGGAAGCCCTGGATCTCGTGACGGCCGAATTGACGGATCAGCCTGGTGCCCTGGTGGCCTTCCAGGCCTACGTAAGGCCCGTTCTGCTCGAAAAGAACATGTTCGACCGCTGGGTGCCCCTGTTGCGCCGGGTGGTCACCGGCCCGGATGCTCCTGTTCCCCTGGTGATCGAACTGGCCCATCTTTTGGCCAAGACCGGCCGTCGGGAAGAAGCCCTGACCCTGCTGGAGATGAACCGGGCCCGCCCGGACATGACGCCCGACGCCGCGGCGCCCCTGCTGGGGCCGGTGATCCGGGAAGAGGGGGGACCCGCCCTGGTGAAAGTGTGGGAAACCCTGGCGCCCCTGTGGGCCGACGCGCGCTTTGTGTGTCCTGCCTGCGGACATGAATCCCGGCGCCTCGGCTGGTTCTGCCCCGCGTGCATGCGCTGCGGCCCCCTGGACCTGTCGTCCTCCACATGCCGAGGTGAATCATGATCAACACGTGCATCGTTCGTCTGGCCGCCCCGGCGCTGCTGGCCGTCCTTGTCCTGACGTCGCCGTCGCCCGCGACCGGCGGCAACGTGGATGGTCGCCTGTACGGGGATTTCGCCGCCGGACTTTACGGCCGGGCGCGCGAGGCTCGCGGCGCCGCTGCCGGGACAGATGTCCCGGCCGGGACCCGGCTCCTGCG
>JALUJS010000429.1 GCA_027056825.1 Candidatus Krumholzibacteriia bacterium
ACCTCGAAAAGCAGGTCATCGTCTGGGCCATGGACCACGATCTGGGCGGCTACCTCCCCATGGTGGGGCCGTGGCAGCTCCACGGGATCGAGGTCAATCCGTACGCCTTCGAGCTGGCCCAGATGACGGTCTGGATCGGCTACCTCCAGTGGGTACATACCAACGGCTTCGGCTTCCCCCAGGATCCCGTCCTCGCACCCATGCGCACCTTCGAGCTCAAGGACGCGATCCTCGATCTTGCGGAGCCGGCGAGCCCGCGGGAGCCGGAATGGCCCGCCGTCGACTTCATCGATCTCCAGATGGTAGGTGATGAGCGGTGTGCGGTCTCGGCGCGAAGCGCCGATGTCTGACTCGCGGTACTTGAGTTCGATGACGATCGGGCCGCCACTCCCCCGCGACCGCAACTCCTGGAGCCTTCCCCGAGACTCCAGGGCCTTCCGAACACCCACCGTGAGGCATTCTCCGAGGAAGCCCAGAACGTCGAAGACGGTGGACTTCCCGCACCCATTCGGCCCGAGCAGGACATTGAAGGGTTGCAGGCCTTTGAACGTGACGTTCCGCAGGACCCGATAGTTCTTGATCGTGAGGTCCTGGATGTGTGGCATGATCAGCTCTCCCCAAGCCGCATCATCGCGACGTCGTAGTACATGGGCAGCTTCTCGTCCTCTTGGAGGACCTTCTCGGGCAGCTTGCGGGCGACGGCGACGATGGTCTGGTAATCCTTGGCGTCGTAGGCCGCTTTGAAGCCGGCGCGGACGGCCTCGGTCCGGTACACCTTCAGCCGCCGGCCCTTGAACGCCTTGTACTCCTCGAACTCGCGGAGCAGCGCCCGCTCGCGGAGCTTCTCGAGGTCGGCCTGCTTGTTCGGGTCGGGGACGTACCAGCGGTCCTTGGCCTTCGCGCGCAGCTCGGGGTCGTCCTTCGGCCGGCCGCGGAGGTGCTTGAAGTTGGAGGACAGGTAGCTGTGGATCTGGCTCGGCACGGGGCCGGTGCCGTCGTAGCAGAGGAAGTTCTGCTCCAGGATCTCCTTGAGTTCGATGGTGCGCTCGTGCTTGGCCCAGGCCTGGAGCTCACGCATGAACTGCGGCTGCAGGTCCTGGAAGGCCTGGGGCTTCCGCGCAAGCTGCTGGCGAACCCACTGGATCGCGCTGGCCTCGTCGTTCACGAAGAGGCTGAGCTGGCGCAGCTCCCGAACGGTCGTCCGCTTGCGGTCGTACTCGGCGACCTGGTCCGGTAGGAAGACCATGCCGTCCCGTTCGGGGAAGCGCTGCGCGAGGCCGGCGAAGAAGTCCGGGCTGCTGATGGGTACGGCCACGCCGCGCTGGACGAAGAAGGCGACCATGCGGTCGTGGAGCATCTGCGGAGTGCGCTCGACCACGACCTCGGCCTGGCCCCCATCGCCGACGAACACGGGGACGTTGCGGAGGTGCTCGGTGACGAAGGCCCACACCGCATCTTCGCCAACGGTCCCCAGTCGGAACCGCTCGGTGAGCGCCTCGGTCGGCTTGTAGGCCGAGATGACCAGGTCCTGCTTGACAGCGGTGCTCGTGACCTGACGATAGGAGCCTTGCTTCTTGTCCAGTGTGCGCACGTCGGCGACGACGAACCCTGCGGTGCCCAGGGCTTCCTGGATGGCGCGCCAGACTGCGTTGCTCGAGTTGCTGAAGACCATCGTCATCCAGCGGCCGGGCTTCAGCACGCGGAAGTATTCCTCGAAGCACCGCCGCATGAGGTCCTGGTACTGGTGAAGTCCCTTCTTCTTCGCGCGGTCCACGATGGCCTCGGGCGTGGGGTCCGTGAGCACCCGGTGCCACGACTCGACCAGGAAGTTCAGGTCGGCGTAGTAGATGTTCTCGCCGAAGGGCGGATCCGTGAAGATGTAGTCCACGCTGTCATCGGGAATGGGGATGCGAGCGCAGTCGCCCGTTGTGATTGCCGCAGAGCCTTCAAGCGTGACCGACATGGAAAACGGCTTTCGGAGACGCTTGAGCTTCCCTTTCAGGATGTACCAGGGAGACACATCTACGATCTGCGATCCCACGTAATAGACACCGCTGAGGTACTGATTCACTTGGGAGAAATGTGTAGGCGCGTACCTAGCGAGCACCGACATCCCCCAGATCGCCTGCTCAACGAAGAACAGGAGCATGTTTCGCATGCGATGATCGGGCTCTGCAGTCGCACGGCGCCAGAGGGCCGCAAGTGCATGAGCGGCGCGGGGGAGGAACAGGTGGTGGACGTGTCGGACGTTCGTTGTCCGCATCCGCCCTACTCGAGTCATCTGGCAGTCCGGCATCTCGATAGTCGGAACCTCCGGAGGCAACGGAAGGGCCCGAATGCGTTCTAGAAGCCGGAGATCGCGGTCGTCCGGAACTTTCTCGTGGCGGGCTTTTCCGACGTTGTAGTTCATCAGTACAGGGACGCGCTTGGGCCTCCGTTCGGTACGACCGGTGGGCCGATCGAGAAAGGTTTCGAACTGGAGATCCATCTGCTCTTTTGACGCGACCGCTTGACAGTGCGGACACTGGATCTCCTTGGACACACGCTTGGTTTCCCTGTCCAGCGCTGCTTCGAGGAAGACCACCTCGCCGCTGCACTCCGGGCAGGCGAACACCTCGCTCCACACGGTGTAGTTGATCCGGCCCTTGGTCTTCCCGTCCGTAT
>JALUJS010000430.1 GCA_027056825.1 Candidatus Krumholzibacteriia bacterium
GGAAAGGGGCTCGCAAGGATTTGCGAGGGAGGCGTACCCGGTGCGGTACGTTGACCGAGCAAATCCGAGAACGCCTTTCCTGTCGCGCTGTTAACCATCCGCAATAGCTCCTTCATGAATAATGCGGGCTAAGCCCGTGAATCGCCCACGACCCTGGCCGCCGACGTGCCTGGGGGAGGCACACTGAGAGGAAGGAAACCAGACATGTCGAAATCCAGCTACTTCGATCGCCGGGGTTTCACGCTGATCGAGATCGTCATCGCCGTGGCCATCGTGGCGATCTTCGCAGCGGCCTTGAGCCCCATGGTGTTCCGCCACCTGGAGGACGCCAAGGTCACCCGCGCCGCCAACGAGACCGAGACCATCGCCACGGCCATTCTCGGCTACTACAAGGACACCGGCCGCTGGCCCTTCACCAACGCCGACGGTCCCAGCGGCAACACCGTGGACCGCATCGTCACCGCCTCCACCGTGGCCACCGGCGCGGGCACCGGCGCGGGTTCCGGGGCCGCCAACTGGGGCACCTACGGCACCGCCAAGAACATCGGGGACTACCTCTACTACAACAACCCCGACGACGACAGTACGGCCGACGGCACCAACGCCAGCCAGGCCGGCCAGGACTGGCCCACCACGGGCGCCTTGGCGTGGAAGGGGCCTTATGTCGGTGATTACGAACTGACCGATCCCTGGGGCAACGCCTACGTGGTCAACTCCCGCTACTTCCCCGGCGGCCGCTACACGGGTTCGGTCCGACACAAGGTTCTGGTCCTGAGCCCCGGTCCGGATGGCAAGTGGCAGACTCCGTACAGCGACAATACTTCCGAGGAGATCCTGGGCGACGACATCGGCACCGTGGTGACGGTCCGGTAACCACCCGGTCATTCCGGCACGACGAAGCCCGCCTCATCGGAGGCGGGCTTCTGATTGTCCTGAGCCGACGATCCGCTTCCGCAACGGCTCGCTTACATGGACGCGGGGATCTCCTGTTCCATGGCCGCGGCCAGGGGATCCGGTTCCCCGCCCTGCAGCAATACCGGGGTCAGCAGCATCACCAGTTCCACGTCCTTCCGGCTGGTGGATGTGGATCCGAAAAGGTAGCCCAGCAGCGGAAGGTCCTTCAGGACCGGGATCCCCGACCGTTTGACCTGGTTGCGCTGGGACATCAGGCCGGCGATGACCAGGGTCTGTCCGGCCTTGACCTTGCCCACCGTGTCCAACTCGCGGACGCTGAGGATGGGCGCCTGGTCGGCGTTGGGAGAGACCGCCACGCCCACCACGTCCGAGATGGTCGGATGCACGTTGAGGGTGATCATGCCGTCGGCCCCCACCTGGGGCGTGACGTCCAGGATCACCCCGATGGAGAAGCTGCGTGGCGTGTAGCTGATCACGGGCTCGGTGGCCACGCCGTTGGACACCACCGCGGGCGCGACCTGGGCCTCGTAGTAGATATCCTGGCGCACCACCCGCACCACGGCCTTCTGGTTGTTCAGGGTTGTGATCCGGGGCTTGCTGAGGGTCTTGATGTCTCCGTATTCCTCCAGCGCCTGGAGCGTCCCGTTCAGCTTGGCCCCGTCCAGCACGAACTGGAAATAATCGCCGCCGGGTTGGGGGCCGTTGCCCACCGCATGCAGGTCGGACTCCACGTCGGTGCCGGTCAGGGTCGACCAGTCGATGCCCGTGGAAGTGGACTTGTCCAGGTTCACCTCGAGGATCTTGACCTGGATGGCCACCTGGCGCTGCAGGGCCTCGCGCAGGCGGGCCAGCAGGCCTTCCACCCGTTGGACGCGATCGAATTCCGCCGTCACTTCCACGATGCCGGCCATGGGATTCACCACCAGGCTGCGACCCTCCTCATCCGCAAGGTTGACCGCAAGGGCCGACTCCGTCTCTCCGGCTGAACCCGCCTGCATGGAACCTGCAAAGACAAGGGTCTGGAGGGATTGCATAACCTCCGGCCAGATACTCATGGTCGCGGTGCTGGTCACGTGGCTCTTGTTCTGGTTCTGGTCGCCACCGCTGCTGCTGCTGCCGGAACCGCCGGATCGGCTGCCTCCGCCGGCGGAGATCTCCAACTCTCCGCGGCCCTCGCGCTCGGTCACCGGGTAGTCGAAGGTGAACCAGCGCGTCACCAGGCCCTGCTTGTGGATCACCAGCACCCCGCGGCCCACTTCGTAGCCCAGTCGGGCCTGCTCCATGATGCTGTCCAGGGCCTGGTCCGCCGGCACCTGCACCAGGTGGACGTTGACCTCGCCGTCCACGTCCGAGGCCATCTGCAGGCCCAGACCCAGTTTCTCGGCCACCGAGGGCAGCAGTTCCCGCACGCTGACGAACCCGTTGGTCACGATGGTCAGCGGTTCGTCGTGGCCGGCCCAGGCCGCCTCCGGCGCGGCCTCATCGGCCACCGCCGGCAGAGCCGTGACAATCAACAGCAACAGCATGATCCCCGCGGCAACCGTCTGCGCGACCCTGCATTCGTTCCAGTTCCGGAACTTCATGGCTCCATCCTTTCCTATTCGACCTTTGACAGGACCGCAGCCCCGCCTACGCTCACCGAAAACGTCCCCGCCGACGCACTCCCAGTGACCGGGAGCCGCCGCTGCTGTCCTGCCGTGTTCCTTAACACGACCCCCCCGGCGGAAATACCGGTCAGGGTCCAGCCG
>JALUJS010000431.1 GCA_027056825.1 Candidatus Krumholzibacteriia bacterium
TAGACCGCCCGCGCCTACGGGCGGGCGGTCTACCTGCAGGCAGCCGACGGGACGACGTACGTCTACGCCCATCTTTCGCGCTTCAACGACGAACTGCGGGCCCGCATCGCCGCGGCCAGGGCCCGCAGCGGGCGCTACCGCACCGAGTTGTACTTCAAGCCGGGGGAGATCCCCGTCAGCCGGGGCCAGGTGCTGGGCCTGACCGGCCAGAGCGGCACCGCCGGGCCGCACCTGCACTTCGAGGTCAGGGACGCCGCTCAGCGCCCCCTCAATCCCCTGGCTCGGGGATTTGCCGTACAGGACACCTTCGCGCCGGTGATCTCGTCCCTGCACGCCATTCCCATGACGCCTGCCGCCCGCGTCGGTGCCGGGGGGGATATCCTGGTGGTGAGCGCGCCCGGCGGCGCCGCTCTCGGGGACACCTTGCCGGAACTGGAAATCTCCGGGCCGGTGGCCTTTACCGCCCGCGTCGTCGACCACGTGGATGTGCGTGGTTACCGCCTGGAACCCGAGCAGCTCACGGTGCAGCTTGACGGCAGGACGGTCTACCGGGCCGACAATACCGTCTTCGCCTTCGACCAGGGCAGCCGTTCGCGGCTGGAGTGGTACGGCCGGTTCGCCCGGCGGGAGCGCTGGCTGCACCGCAGGCCGGCCGATGACGTGCCCGGCCGCAGGGGAACGGTCTGGCCCCTGGGAAGCGACGGTTCGGGTCTGGCGCCGGGTCTCCACCACCTGACCGTCGCGGTCCGGGATCACGCCGGGAACCTGGCCCGCACCGTGCTGCCGCTGCGGGTGGGGGAAGATCCCGGTTCCTGCCCCGGCTGGCGACCCGACACCCTGACGGTGGCGCCGGGCCTGCCGCGGGGGGCCCTGGACGGGGTCCGTCTGAACCCCTTTTTCGTCGCGGGTCCCAACGCGCCGGAATGGACGGTCCGCAGGCTGGATCCGGCCGGTGGGGACCCCGTGCTCGAACCCGCGGAACTCCGGCTGCGCCCGGTCAGGATCCCGCCCGCGGCCCTCGTCCGGGCCCTGGCCCAGCATCTGGAGCCCACCGGGACCGCGGCCTACGTCCTGAGCGGGGATCTGCCCCTGGAATCGGCCCTGCCGGTGGAATTCCCCGCCTGGGAGGAGCCTGCGGCCGACCCCGGGCGATGGCGGGTGTACCGCTGGAACGGCGAGGATTGGCAGGCGGTTTCCGACGTGATCACCGGACCCGGGGGCAAGCCCGGTTTCAAGCTCACCGCAGGCGGGCTGCACGCCGTCCTGGTGGATGTCCGGGCGCCGGATCTGCGGTTGCCGGGGGCACGGGACGGAGTACTGATGGTGGCGCCCGGACCGCGATCCACCGTACCGGGTGTGACATTTCCACGCTGGAAAATCTTTCCTGTTGCGTTCAGTGAACAAGGATCCGGTATCGACCCGTCGTCGGCTGAAGTGACGTTGGACGGAGTCCCTCTGGTCGTTGAGCCGGATCTGCCGCGGGCCCGCCTGCTGGTGGAACTGCCGGCCCGCACCTCGCCGGGATCACACCGGTTGACCGTGGGCCTGTCTGATGTCTGCGGGAACCGGTCTGTCGGTCAATGGAATCTGGAATGCACCGAGGAAGGACTGTCCCCATGAAATTGCGCAGGTTCGTTTCCCTGACCCTCATGATTTCCATCGTGGGAATGCTGGTCAGCAGTGTGGTTCTCTATATCGTTCCCCAGGGTCGGGTGGCCTATTGGGCGGGCTGGAAACTGTGGGGCATGGACAAGACCCAGTGGGGGAACATCCACACCAATCTGGGCCTTGTCATGATCCTGGCCGGGGCCTTGCACATCTGGTACAACTGGGGTGCCATCAAGGTTTATCTCAAGAACAAGGCCCGGCAGATCCGGGTTTTTACCCCTGAATTTACAGCGGCCGCGGGCCTTTGCACCGTGGTGGTCTGCTTCACCCTTTTGCAATGGCCCCCGCTGGCATGGATCCAGAGTGCGGGGGAGGGGATCAAGAATGACGCTGAGATCGCCCTGGGATCGCCGCCATACGGCCATGCAGAAAAATCCAGCCTGCGGAATTTCCTGCGCAATGTCGGGCTCGATCCGGCAGTGGCGCGAGCCAATCTGGATTCCGCGGGCATCAATGTGGATGACCCGGAGATCAGCATTGCCGACCTCGCCGCGGTCAACGGGCTGACTCCCCAAGAGCTTTACGCAATTATGCAGCGTGACAGCGAGGGATCTCCGGGGGTGAAAACAGGATTACCCCCGACCATGCCCATGGGTAGCGGCCGCAAGACCCTGGCGGAATTCTGCGCCGATTTCGGATTGGAAGAGGCCTGGGCGGCAGCCACCCTCAAGCGAGCCGGCTGGACGCTGGAAACCGGCGCGACGCTGCGGGATATCGCTGAAGCCAACGGGCGGGAACCTCTTGATCTGGTTGATGTATTGCGCCATGCGGGCCAATGAACGCGGACCGCTGGCGGCCGATGGTTGGCAATATCAGCGCGCCCTGTTATTCTGGTCGCTCGCCGTGCAATCGATGAACTCGCAGCAGTGACCCGGGATCCATGACCACCAAGTCCCTCCCCGACAAGTTCGTGCACCTGCACAACCACTCGCACTACTCCCTTTTGGACGGGGCGGTCAAGTGCGAGGACATGGCCCAGCGGGCGGCCGACGACGGTCAGCCCGCCCTGGCCATCACCGACCACGGCAACATGTTCGGGGCGGTCGACTTCTACCTCCAGTGCACCAAGCGGGGAATCAAGCCCATCATCGGGATGGAGGCCTATGTCACCCGCGACCGCTTCGACCGCAACCCGGACAAGGTGCGCAACCGCAGCTTCCACATGGTGCTGCTGGCGAAGAACCGGACCGGCTACCACAACCTGGCCAAGCTGTCGTCCATGGGCTTCCTGGAGGGGTTCTACTACCGGCCGCGCATCGACCGGGACCTGCTGGCCACCTACAGCGAAGGCATCGTCGGGCTGACCGCCTGCATGAGCGGCGAGCCCAACTGGCACCTGCGCCAGGGGAACGTCAAGGCGGCCATCGAGGCCGCGGCCGCCTACCGGGACATCCTGGGCCGCGACAACTACTTCCTGGAGATCCAGAACCACGGCATCGAGGAGGAGGCCCAGATCCGCCGCCTGATGCCCGAGGTGGCGCGGGAGACCGGCCTGGGCATCATCGCCACCAACGACTGCCACTTCCTGGACCGCGAGCACCACGAGGCCCACGACATCCTCATGGCCATCCAGACGGGCAAGACCCTCAACGATCCGTCGCGGTGGCGCAGCAACACGCCCGAGGTGTACTACAAGTCCACCCGCGAGATGCTGGAGCTGTTCCAGGACTGGCCCGAGGCGGTGGAGAACACCCTGCGCGTGGCGGACATGGTGGACTTCGAGATGGAGCTGGGCAACCTCCTGCTGCCGGCGTTTCCCATCCCCGAGGAGTTCACCGGTCCGGACGACTACCTGGAACACCTGGCGCGCGAGGGCCTGCAGCGCCGCTACGGGACCATCACCCCGGAGCTGACCGAGCGCCTGGAATATGAGCTTGGCGTCATCCGCCAGATGGGTTTCGCGGGCTACTTCCTGATCGTGTGGGATTTCATCGACGCGGCCCGGCGCATGGACATCCCGGTGGGCCCGGGGCGCGGCTCGGCCGCCGGCAGCCTCGTGTGCTACTGCATAGGCATCACCGACATCGACCCCATCCGCCACCAGCTGCTCTTCGAGCGCTTCCTGAACCCCGACCGCATCTCCATGCCGGATATCGACGTGGACTTCTGCTTCGAGAAGCGCGGCGAGGTCATCGAGTACGTGGCGCAGAAGTACGGGCGCGAGAACGTGTCACAGATCATCACCTTCGGGACCATGGCCGCCCGCGCGGTCATCAAGGACGTCGCCCGCGTCCTGGAGTTCAGCTTCGCCGAGAGCGACCGCATCAGCAAGCTGGTGCCCGAGGAGGTGGGCATCACCCTGCGCAAGGCCATCGAGGAGGCGCCGGGGCTGAAGGAGGTCGCCCGCGAGTCCGATCTGCACGCCAAGCTCCTGCGCAACGCCCTGGTGCTCGAGGGCCTGAACCGCAACACCGGCATCCACGCCGCCGGGGTGCTCATCACGCCCAGTCCCCTCATCGAGCACGCGCCCCTCTACAAGTCGAACAAGGGCGACATCACCGTCCAGTTCGACATGAAGATGAGCGAGGCCCTCGGGCTGCTGAAGATGGACTTCCTGGGTCTGCGCACCCTGACGGTCATCGACAAGGCCCTGCACCTGATCGCCGAGACCACCGGCAAACGCATGACCGCGGAGGAGATCCCCACCGACGACGAAGCCACCTTCAGGCTCCTGCAGGAGGGACGCACCGTCGGCATCTTCCAGCTCGAGAGTTCGGGCATGCAGGAACTGGTGCGCAAGCTGGCGCCCACCTGCTGGGACGACATCACCGCCATCTGCGCCCTGTACCGGCCCGGTCCGCTGGGCGCGGACATGGACAAGGTCTACGTCGAGCGCAAGCACGGGCGCATGAAGGTGGAGTACAAGCACCCGGTGCTCGAGCCCATCCTGAAGGACACCTACGGGGTGATCCTCTACCAGGAGCAGGTCATGCAGATCGCCTCGGTCATGGGCGGGTTCAGCATGGCCGAGGCCGACACGCTGCGCAAGGCCATGGGCAAGAAGAACATGAAGATGATGGCCGAGATGAAGGTCAAGTTCCTCGCCGGGGCGCAGGCCAAGGGCTTCGACGAAAAGCTCGCCCGCGACGTCTACGAGGAGATGGAGTTCTTCGCCCAGTACGGTTTCAACAAGAGCCACAGCGCCTCCTACGCGCTGCTGTCCATCCAGACCGCCTGGCTGAAGGCCCATCACCCGGCCGAATTCATGGCCGCCACCATGACCTCGGAGATGCGCAAGGCCGAACGCGTCACCCAACTCATCGACGAGGTCAAGGCCCTGGGCCTGGGCATCTGCCCCCCGGACATCAACCGGCCCCGGGCCGAGTTCACCGTCCGCGACGGCGACGTCATCTTCGGGCTGGGGGCCATCAAGGGCGTGGGCGCCTCGGCCATCGAGGCCATAAGCGAGGCGCGCGAGCGCCTCGGCCGCGACTTCACCGACCTGTTCGACCTGGTGGAGAACGTCGACCTGCAGAAGGTCAACCGCAAGGTCCTGGAGGGGCTGATCCACGCCGGCGCCCTGGACGGCCTGCCCGGCCATCGCCGACAGCTACTGCGGAACCTGGACCGCGCCCTGGCCTTCGGGCAGAAGGCCTCCCGCGACCGCGCCCAGGGCCAGGCCTCCCTGTTCGGCGGCGGGACCGCGGCGGTGTCCCTCAAGCCCGCCCTGCTGGAAGCCGAGCCTTTCGATCCCCTGGTGCGTCTGAGCCTGGAGCGCCGGGCGGTGGGATTCTTCCTGTCCGGCCACCCCTTCCACGAGTACCGCGAACTGCTGGCCTCCTTGCCCACCGGCACCACCACCGGCGCCCACAAGCGCAGCGAGGGCGCCTGGGTGGACCTGGTGGGGGTGATCACTTCCCACACCAAGCACCGCGACCGCAACAAGCGACTCTACGCCCGGGCCCATTTCGAGGACCGGGAGGGGGTCATCGGACTGGTGGTCTACTCGCGCCTGTACGAACAGGCGAAGGACCTTGTGGAAAGCGACTCCATCCTCGTGGTGGGGGGACGCGTGCAGGTCCGCAGCGACGGGATGCGGGAGATCGTCGCCGACCGCATCACCCGCATCGACGAGGTGCTCGGCTGCTGGGTGAAGGAATGCTTCCTGGACCTGGATCTCCAGGAGGCGGGGCCGGAGGGTCTGGCCGCCCTCGACCGTGTTCTGGAGGAATTCGCCACCGCCCGGCCCCTGCGTCCCCTGACGGCCGAGGACCCGGTGGAGGCGACTTCCGGGGAACCGGGGGGCGGAAGCCCCGCGGGCGAGCCGGAAGGGGATCCGGACGCTCCTCCGGTGGCGCAGGAGGCCGAGCCGGTGATGGCCCGGCCGGTGCCCCTGGTGGTCCGGGTGGAGCGCGAAGGCAGGACCTGGCTGTTGCGGTCCGGCGCCCGGCGCCTGGCCCTGACCCTGGACAGCTTGCGCCTGTTGCGCGGATTGCCGGGCGTGCAACGCGTGCGCATGGACGCCACCCTGCCCGCGGCTCCGGAACGGCCGCGCCGCTTTTCCGGACGGGCTTGACACGGGCCCCTGCGGGTGTCTAACTCTTGGTTTCCCGGGGGAGCGGACGGCTCCCTGCCGTCAACAGCGAGGTGAAGCATGGACTGGAAGAAGAAGGGCATGTGGCTGGATTTCGAGATGCCCCTGGTGGAGCTCGAGGAACAGATCCACACCCTGCAGGAATCGGCAGCGGTCAGGGGCATGGACGTCTCCGAGGAAGTGGAGCGCCTGCGCGAGAAGGCCCGCAAGCTGGGCAAGGAGATCTTCTCCAAGCTGGAACCCTGGCAGCGGGTCCAGCTGGCCCGGCATCCCCGGCGCCCGACCACTCTGGACTACCTCCAGCACATGTGTTCCGATTTCACCGAGTTGCACGGGGACCGCATGTTCCGCGACGACGAGGCCATCGTGGGGGGCATGGCCCGGCTCGGGGACCGTCCGGTCATGATCATCGGCCACCAGAAGGGCCGTGACACCAAGAGCAACATCCGCCGCAACTTCGGCATGGCCCACCCCGAGGGCTACCGCAAGGCCCTGCGCCTGATGGAGATGGCCGCGCGTTTCCAGCGCCCGGTGGTCACCCTCATCGACACCCCGGGCGCCTACCCCGGCGTGGGGGCCGAGGAACGCGGGCAGGCCGAGGCCATTGCCCGCAACCTGCGGGAAATGGCCGCCCTGCCGGTGCCCATCATCTGCATCGTCACCGGCGAGGGCGGCAGCGGCGGCGCGTTGGCCCTGGGCGTGGGGGATCGCGTGTTCATGCTGGAGAACAGCATCTACTCGGTCATCAGCCCCGAGGGCTGCGCGGCCATCCTGTGGCGGGACCCGGCCAAGAGCCGGGAGGCGGCAAAGAACATGAAGCTGACGGCCGCCGACGCCCTCAAGCTGGGCGCCATCGACGGCATCCTGCCCGAGCCCGTGGGCGGGGCCCACCGGGACCACGAGGGCATGGCCCGCGAGATCCGGGCCGCGGTGCTGGACCACCTGGCGCGGCTCGATGCGCTGCCGGTGGACGAGATGCTGGACCAGCGCATGCAGAAGTTCCTGAACATCGGGGTGTTCAACGAGTCCGGCAGGAAATGACTTGACCCTCGTTGCGGGTTGCCGTACAATACTAATTGCCAACCTTTCCGACAATCCGTGAAATAGGCCTGCCCGGCCCATGCTCTTTATGTGAGCGGGTCCGGTTTTTTCATGCCCGGCAGAGCATTACGCTGTTTGCAGGGTCGCCGGGACATCCTATGATGCACGGGACCACCCCCTGGAGATCATTCGTCAAGGAGTAGCGACGCATGCTCGACGCCAAGCTTCTGGAAATCCTGGCCTGCCCCGCCTGCCGGGGTCCCGTGACGCCCGACGCGGACCACCAGTGGCTTTACTGCGCCTCCTGCCGGCTGAAATACCGCGTGAAGGACGACATCCCCATCATGCTGGTCGATGAAGCGGAAAAGCTCGCCGACGACGAGCAGCCGCCTGCCGGCGGCGACGGCAAAGGGGAGATGCACTGATGTGCCTGTTCACGCATTTCGCGGCCGGAGCCCTGGCCGGCGGCCTGACCGGCGACCCTGTATGGGGGGCTGTGGCCGGCATTGCGTCCCACGCCCTGCTGGACATGATTCCCCATTACGATCACCCGGACTGGCGGGTGGAGATTTCCGGCGGTGCGATGTCCCTGCTGTTGCTGCTGGCCCTGCCGGTGGCGGGCTGGCCCGCGGTGCTGGGCGGTGTGGGGGGCATGCTCCCTGACCTGGAAAACCTTTTCGAGAAGCTGGGGTGGTATTCCCGCCGCCGTTTCATCTTTCCCACCCACAACGGATGGCTGCCCCACGGCCGGCGTCTGGGGCCGGCCAGCCTCAAATGGCAGCTCGCCCTGTTCGTCGCCTGCCTCGGGGCCCTGCAGATGTTCGGGGGCCGCGCCATGGCGCAGGCCGGGCTTGACGCGGCTACGCCGGAAGTGCGCGCCGTTCTGGGCCGGGCGGATGTCCGGGTGCTCCAGTCGACCCCCGATTACACCGTCCTGAGCGTGAACCTGCCCGTGGAGCGTGATCCCGGCGACTGGGACACCCTGCAGGGGCCGGAGATCCAGTGGGGCGATCCGCCCACCATGGACGACCAGGCGCCGGAAAACGAGCGCTTCGGCCCGCCCCGGCTAGGCCTGACCCTGGCCGTGCCCGGGACCACCCCGCCCGCCCTGACGGTCATGAACCTGCGCTGGTGGAAGGAACCGCAGACCGGTCAGGATGTGCTTCCGGTCCGGGTGGAAAGCGTGGGCATCATGCGCTCGGTGCCCCTGGCCCACCTGCGTCTGGAGCCGGGCGCCGGAGGCGGGGTCCTGGCCGCCATGACCCTGCGCCTGGACCATCCCCGCGCCGGAACCTACGCCGGGGCCCTGGCCGCGGCGTAGGTACCGGCGCGGGGATGGTCCAGGCG
>JALUJS010000432.1 GCA_027056825.1 Candidatus Krumholzibacteriia bacterium
AACCCTCGTGACCCTGGCCGTCATCGCCGCGGTGGTTCTCTATGTCATCGCCATCTACAACCGGCTGGTGACGCTGAAGAACCGCTACAAGAACGCCTTCGCCCAGATCGAGGTGCAGCTCAAGCGCCGCTACGACCTGATCCCCAACCTGGTGGAGACGGCCAAGGGCTACATGAAGCACGAGCGGGAGACCCTCGAAGCGGTGATCGCCGCCCGTAACGCCGCCGCCAACGCCCTGGCCAAGGCGGCCGCCGAGCCGGGCAGCCCCCAGGCGATGAGCGCCCTGGAGGGAGCCGAGCAGCAGCTGGCCGGCGCCATGGGCCGCTTCAACATGGTGATGGAGGCCTATCCCGACCTCAAGGCCAACCAGAACATGATGCAGCTCAGCGAGGAGCTCATCAGCACCGAGAACAAGGTAGCCTTCGCCCGTCAGGCCTTCAACGACGCGGTGATGGCCTACAACACCTACCGCCAGTCCTTCCCCGCGGTGGTCTTCGCCGGGCTGTTCGGCCACACCCAGGACGCCAAGCTGCTGGAATTCGCCGACAGCGCGCAGATCCAGGAAGCGCCCAAGGTCTCCTTCTGACCGCCGGAGACCCCGACGGCCTGCCGGATCCCGCCCATGGATTTCTTCGCTGCACAGGACGACGCCCGGCGCAAGACCCGCTGGCTCATCGTGCTGTTCGTGCTCGCCATCCTCTCCCTGGTGGTGCTCACCAACCTCTTCATCATGCTCTTCGCCGAGTATTCCACCGACTACTACGTGCAGGGGCACACCCCCGCCACCTTCTGGGAGCGGTTCAACTGGGAGCGCTTCTTCTGGATCGGGCTGGGCGTCACCACCGTGATTCTGCTGGGCAGCCTCATCCGCACCCTCACCCTGCGCGGCGGAGGACGCACGGTGGCGGAGATGATGGGCGGGCGGCTGGTCTCCGGCAACCCGCGCAGCCCGCTGGAGCGGCGCCTGCTCAACGTGGTGGAGGAGATGGCCATCGCCGCCGGGGTGCCGGTGCCTCAGGTCTATGTGATGGACGACGAGTCTGGCATCAACGCCTTCGCCGCCGGCTTCGGTACCGGCGACGCGGTGGTGGCAGTGACCCGGGGCACCCTGGAAAAGCTCAACCGCGCCGAGCTGCAGGGGGTGATCGGCCACGAGTTCAGCCACATCCTCAATGGCGACATGCGGCTCAACATCCGCCTCATCGGCATTCTCTTCGGCATCCTCATGGTGGCGCTTATCGGCCGCCAGCTGCTGCGCTGGGGCGCCATCGCCGGCAGTGGCCGCAGCAACCGCGACAGCAACGGCCTGCCCATCGTGGTGCTGGGGCTCGGACTGCTGGTGCTGGGCTACGTGGGGGTCTTCTTCGGCAATCTGATCAAGGCCTCGGTGAGCCGTCAGCGGGAATACCTGGCCGACGCCTCGGCGGTGCAGTTCACCCGGGAGCCCCAGGGCATCGCCGGCGCGCTGAAGAAGATCGGCGGCGATGCCGAGGGTTCGCTCATCCGCCATCCCGACGCCGAGGAGCTGAGCCACGCCTATTTCAGCGAGGGCATCCACTACCTGTTCGGGCTGAACCGCCTGTTCGCCACCCACCCGCCGCTGGAGAAGCGCATCCAGCGCCTGGATCCCGCCTGGGACGGGCGGTTCGTGGTGCCCCGGCCGGTGTCACCGGAAGAGGTGGCGCGGGAGGAGGAGCGCCACGCACCGCTCTCCCCCGAAGGGCTGATGGTGGGCGGCATGGTGCTCACCAGCGTGCTGGACAACATCGGGCAGGGCGGCGCACCGGACAGCGGCAGCCTGGAACAGGCCGGCCGGCTGCTGCAGGCCATCCCCAAAGAGCTGGAAGAGGCGGCCCACGAGCCCCACGGCGCCCGCGCCCTGATCTATTCGCTGGTGCTGGACCGGGATCCCGCCATGCGGCAGCGCCAGCTGGATCACCTCGACCAGAAGGCGGATGCCGGCGTGGCGGAGGCCACCCGGCGCTACCTGGATCCGGTTCAGCGGCTGGCTCCCGAACTGCGGCTCACCCTGGTGGACCTGGCCCTGCCCGCGCTGCGCCAGCTCTCCCCGGACCAGTACCGGCTGTTCCGGGAAAACCTGACGCGGCTCATCGAGATGGACGGCGAGATCTCCGCCTTCGAGTGGGCGCTGCAGAAGATCGTGCTGCACAACCTGGAGATGGAGTTCGAGGGACGGCATCCGCCGCTGGGACGCATCGGCAGCTACCATCCCCTGCGCCACGAGATCGAAATCATGCTGGGCTTCCTGGTGAGCCGGGTGCACCCCGGCCACATGGACCGCCTGCACGCCTTCCAGGCGGCGGTCCGGGAGCTGGAGATGGCCGGGCTGCAGCTGCCCCCGGAGAAGGAGCTGACGCCGCAGGCGCTGGACCGCGCGCTGGAGCGGCTGGCCCACCTCAAGCCCCTGCTCAAGCCGCGCCTGCTCAAGGCCTGCGCCGCCGCGGTAGCGGCGGACGGGCGCATCGAACCGCTGGAGCGGGAGCTGCTGCGGGCCTTCTCCGCCATTCTCGACTGCCCGTTGCCACCGCTGGCGGCTTTGCAAGGGACTTCACTGTGATCGGCATCTGTAGGTCGGGCTTCAGCCCGACAAACGTGCTGCTTTCGCAGAATCCGTCGCTTGCAAATGTTGTCGAT
>JALUJS010000433.1 GCA_027056825.1 Candidatus Krumholzibacteriia bacterium
GGCGGGGTTGATGCGCCGCCCCCCGCTGCGCGCCCCCCACCATTCCACCACCGCCGCCGGCCTGGTCGGCGGCGGCTCACGGCCCAGCCCGGGGGAGGTGACCCTCGCCCATCGCGGGATCCTTTTCCTGGATGAACTCCCGGAGTTTCGCGCCGGAGTCCTGGAAGTCCTCCGCGAGCCCCTGGAAGAGGGCCGCATCTCCCTGGTCCGCGCCGGCTCGCGCAGCGCTTTCCCCGCGGATTTCCAGCTCATCGCCGCCATGAATCCCTGTCGCTGCGGCAACCTGGGCAGCGGCCGGGCGCCCTGCACCTGTTCACCGGGCGATCTGCGCCGGTACCGAGGCCGGTTGTCGGGTCCCCTGCTGGACCGGTTCGATCTCTTCGTGGAATTGGGGCCGTGGCGGGGGGATTTCCTGCGCTCCAACCGTCCGGCCGATACCGCTGCCGGTGACTGGCGAACCCGGCCGGATCTGGAGGCCCTGGACGCGGCCCGCGGAGTCCTGCGCCGGGATCCTCCCGCGTTGTCGGACAAGGCGGCGGCCCTGTTGGATGATCTGCGTCCCCGTTTGGGGTTATCCCTGCGCGGCGTGCTGCGCTGCGCCCGGGTCGCCTCCACGGCCGCGGCCCTGGACGGCGCCTCCAGGGCCGGGCGTGCCCATGTGCGGGAGGTGCTGGAGTTCAGGCGGGAGATCCTGGATACAGCGATCCCGGCCGCCGGGTAGATCCGGGCGACCGGGGTGGAAGGAAAACGGAATGCGCTAGAAGGTGCCCTGGAACCCGATGGAGAGGTTCAGGACGTTCATGTCGCGGCTCTCGAAGCTGGTGATGGGCAATTCCTCGAAGCTGCCGTCGGGGTTGACGGGAAACTCCTCCAGGGGGACCAGCAGGGTGCCCTCGTTGAGGGACAGGAAATTCTTCACCGGTTCCCACTGCAGGGTGTTGCGGTGCAACAGGGCCTCGATGCGGATGCTGATGGTGCGGTCGGCCAGCAGCCGGACCCCGCCGCCGAAATTGAGATCGTTGGCGCCGGTGGACCCGGTGTTGTAGTTGCTGTTCATGTCGTACCAGACCTTCCCGAACCCCGCGGTAAGGTAAGGATGCCAGCGTCCCCCGCCCTCGCCGTGGATGTCGAAGGGATAGATCATGGCGTTGGCGCCGAGCTGGACGGTGATCAACGACCGGGCTTCGGCGTCGAACTCGCCCAGCGGGGGGTCGTCCACCACCAGGGCGCCGGCCTCGTTCTTGCGGCTATGGCGGTTGGTGATGGAGGTGGAGTACTCGGCGAAGGAGAGGCCCCCGATCCCCTCGAAGGTGAGCCAGCGATACACGCTGTAACCGACCCGCAACACAGGATTGAAGGCGTTGGCTCCCTTGATGTCGATATCACCCCAGAACGTGGACTCGTCGGTGTATTTGTAGATGACCTGGTCCTGCTGGAGGATGGTCTGGTTGAGATCCAGCATGCCCAGGGCGAAGCTGATTTCCATCTGGCCTTCTTCGAGGCGGGGCACCCAGGCCTCGGCCTGCTCCTGTTCCTGCTCCTGGGCCTTGCGGGCCAACTGGTCCTCGCGCAGCAGGTGGAAGGTCTTGGGCTGTGCGGACTCCTGGGCCATGACGGGCATGGCGACATAAAGGCACAATGCGGCGACGAGGCAGGTCAGGATCTTGTGGGACATGAACGCAACTCCTGTCCGGGAGGACCCGGGGCATGCGGGGCTCGGCAAAAAACAGTAGAGCTCATTCGGTAATTTAAGGTGCCCGCTGCCGGGATTCAACCCTTTAACCTCGATTATTCATGAAGGAGCTGCTGTGGATGGTTAACCCGGATTATTCATGAAGGAGCTACTGCGGATGGTTAACAGCGCGACAGGAAAGGCGTTCTCGGATTTTCTCGGTCAACGTACCGCACCGGGTACGCCTCCCTCGCAAATCCTTGCGAGCCCCCTGGACGCTCCGGTGGAATTCGGTATATATAGGGTATCCCCTACTGATCCACCCCCTGAAAGGACCATCCTTGCTGCGGGATTCGCGAACCCTTCCAGGCAGCCTCTTTCGACCCGCAACGACCCGGCCCCTGGCGGTCGCGGCGGTGCTGTGGGCCTTGCTGGCATGTCCTGCGGCCCAGGGGGAGAATCTCGATTTCCCGGGCCCCGTGCTGGCCGACCTGGGCGCGACAACCGTCAGCTGCTGCCTGGTTCCGGGTCTGGACCCCGGCAACAGCTACATCGCCGCCGGCACCAGCGACGGTTTCGTGAACCTGGTCCAGTATCGGCCTGAAACGGGCACCCTGGCGCAGGTCAGCAGGTACTACCTGGGGGGAATGGCGGTGTCGATGGTCCCGGCCCCGGATGTGGCCCAGGGAGCCGTGCTGGCCGTGGCGATGGCCAATCCCGACCGGATCGCCTTCCTGTCCATCGCCGCGGGAACCACCTGGTTCACCCTGACCGGGCAGCTGGACCTGCCCGAGGATCCCGGCCGGATCTGGCCGGTGGCCCTGGGGGACGCCAGGGAGGCGGGCCTGGCGGTCACCCTGCCGGGCATGGACCGGCTGGTCATCCTCAGGCGCGGGGAAGCGACCTGGAGCCTGGACCAGGACCTGCCGCTGGGAGACCGCCCTTACCACGGGGTGGCGGGGGACCTGGATGGGGAC
>JALUJS010000434.1 GCA_027056825.1 Candidatus Krumholzibacteriia bacterium
CGTTCACGGCGCCCGACCCGGCCGTCCCGGCCCCCGCACCGGCTCCCATGGCCCCGTCGGTCCCCTGGGGGCCCGAGCCCGGTCGCGGGTTCCTGCAGGGCCCATTGGACCTCGGGTTCTTCCGCGACCAGACCTTCTGCCTGGACCTCGGCCCCCATAAGGTGGCCCTGCTCACCGGGGAGGGCCGCCTGTCCCGGCTCTTCCCGGAGGGCCGCCATCTGCTCGTCATCGGCGATGGCCCCCGCGCCGTCCCGGCCGATCACCAGCTGATCATGCTGGACCTGAGCGAGACCATCTCCTGCCATATTTCCCGCCACGACTCGGTGACGGCTCCCTCCCTGCCGGACCACCTTCTCCTGGGAGAAATGGACCTGGCCGTGAAAGACCCGGAGGCCTTCTTCGCCACCTTCATGGCCGGGCACTGCTGCCTGGAACCCGCCTTCGTCACCAGGTTGGTGCAGCAGACAGCCCTGGCGAGCCTGCCCGTGGCCCTGGATAGGGTCCTGGCCACCGATATTCCCCGGGAAATCGGGGCCCTCCAGGAAACCCTCGGCGGCCTGGAGCCCCATATCCTGGCCCCCTACATGGAACCGTGCGGACTGGCCTGTGTTTCCCTGTCGCTCTACGCGGCAGGCCCGGAAGCCGGAACCAGGCACCCGGTGGTCGAGACTGCTGGACATTGGTCGACCCTTGGGCATAATTGAGCCCGAGCGTCGTTCCTCCCACCCCGTCCCGCTGGTGTTCCATGAATCCATCTTTCCCCCGCTTCCGCCTGGCCGCGCCACTGCTGCTCCTGTTCGTCCTCTGCGGGTCGCCGCTAGCGTCCGCCGCCGAACCGGGAAGCTTCACGTTCCCCATGCGCGACCGCGAAGCCCTGCCCCTGGGCGAGGTCATCATCTCCGGAAACCATCACACCGATGAGGCCGTCATTCTCCGCATCCTGGGCTTCCGGCCCGGCGACACGGTTTCCCGGGCGGATGTGGACGCCGCCTGGGACCGGTTGGAGGATTCGGGATTCTTCCGCACGGTGGATGTGGACCTGGACGAGAGCGGGGACGAAGCGATCCTCAAGATCACGGTGGAGGAGGACCTGCAGACCTTCTACGGCCCGGTGGTCAGGTACGACCGCCGCTTCAAGTACTTCCTCGGCGCCTATATCGAGCAGAAGAACTTCCGCGGCCGGGGCGAGAAACTGCGCCTGGAGGGCGCGGCGCTCTACGCCCGGCAGGCCCGCCTGACCTGGGACCGCCCCTGGTTCCTGGGGCGCACCGGCCTGTCCGCCCACTTCGAAGCGGACTTCCTGCAGGGTGATTTCGTCTTCCGGCCCACGCGGTTCCGCAAGTGGCACGTGGGCCTGGGCGTGCGCCACACCTGGGGTGCGCTCTTCGCCGAGGCCGGCGCCCGCGCGGGAGTCTTCGAGCAGCGCGACACCTACACCTGGATGGCGCCGTGGCGCGGCTCCGGTGGGCCTGGCGTCCTGGAAACCCTGCCGGCCGGCACGGAGAGCCACATGGTGTTCACCGGCGCCGTGGGCGTGGATTCCCGCAGCAATCCCTACTACCCGCGGCGGGGCGTCTACCTGGAGGGCCGTCTGCGCGCCTGGTCCAGCGACGACTTCCCTTCCTACCTGGAATCCGCGGTGGATGCGCGCCTGTTCGTACCCATGCCCTGGAAGCATCACATCCTGGCCGTGCGCGCCTGGGGCCGTACCGTCGACGGCCCGGCCCAGCTCGACAACCGCCTGTACTTCGGGGGGCCCGGCACGATCCGGGGAACGGCTTTCGGTCAGCGCGAGGGGGACAAGGGCTACCTGCTGACGGCCGAGTACCGCATGCCCCTGTTCCTGATGCCCATTTCGCCCCAGGGCGAGCTGGTGGGCGTGGGGATCCATCTCTTCGCCGACGCCGGAGACGCCTGGTACGACGGGGCGGATGCCGGCCACGCCCTGCAGAGCGCCGGCGCGGGATTGCACCTGAACCTCGACACCCTGCAGCTGCGCTTCGAGGCGGCTCGCACCAGCGCCGGGGACTGGGGCTTCGAGTTCATGGACCGTTTCAACTTCTGACGCCGGATCACGCGTCCGCGCCGAAGGGCGACGGCCGGCCGGCCAGGAAGGCGGCCCGGGCCGCCTCGAACTCTTCGCTCACCCGCGAGCGGTGGCGCAGTTCGGCGATCTCCCGCAACAGGTCCGCCCCCAGGGTCTCGGTTTCCTCCAGGATGCCCAGCACCCTGCGGGTACCCCGCAACGCCTCCGGCCCTCCCTTGAGCATGGCCCCGATGACCTCCCGCGCGGCTTCCTCCAGGTCCTTCGCCGCCACCACGCGGTTGAAGAACCCGCAGGCGGCCAGGCGCGCGGCCTCCACCGGCAGGCCGGTCAGGACCATCTCCCGCAGCAGGGGCGAGCCCAGGGTGCGCGCCAGCCGGCGCAACCCGGTGTGGCTGTATATCAGGCCCAGCCGGACGGGGGTCAGGGCGACCTTCACCCCCGCGGCAGCCACCCGGACATCCGCGCAGGACAGCAGTTCCACCGCCCCTCCCCACGCGCCTCCCTGGACGGCCATGACCACCGGCGCGGGATAGTCCACCAGCCGGCGCATGACCGTCTCGAAGGGGGTGGCGGCACGCACCTGTGG
>JALUJS010000435.1 GCA_027056825.1 Candidatus Krumholzibacteriia bacterium
TGCAGGTCGGTCAGCACCAAGTCCACCCGCTGCTGGCGCAGGATCTCCAGGCCCTCCTCCCCGTTTCCGGCGCTCGTGACCCGGTAGCCGTTGCGCGTAAGCAGCTTGCACAGGGCCCGGCAGAGCTCCGGCTCGTCGTCGACCACCAGCACCACCGCGGCGTCGGCGTCCAGGCCCTCCTGGGGACAACGGGGCGCGGAGTCGGCGGCGGCCGGGTGTTTCCTGGGGTTGTCAGCAGTCATATCCGGGACCTTCCGGGGGTGGACGGTAACGAAGGGGGCAAGGCGGACCAGCCTTGCCTCGGACAAATTGTCGCCAAATTGACGAAATGTCAACGCATGAACAAGCAGGCCGAGCCGGAAGCCATCGTAAGCTCGGGCCGCATTAGTGAATCGCCCTTTGCGGCTGACCCGGATTATTGAATCCTGCCTCCCAGGACCGGTCAAGGAAGGCGCCGTATCCAAGGACCAGCCTGAGAGAGAAGGATTCAAAAATCCTTTCAGGTTCCCAGGCGCCTCTCGCTGCTGAACGGCAAACCCTGCTATGACCGGGGAATAACCCTTTAGATCCCCGCACAACGCGCCCCAAACCAGTATCATCAAAAACCGGATCTACTAGGTTTGCAAGCGGATACTGTTCATATTTGTCATAGCACCAATCGTTAAGCCCTCCCTGCATGTCATAAAGACCCCAAGCATTGGAGATTTTCATGGCCGGAAGGAACGGAAAGGCACCGTAATTGCCACAATACCAACCGATCTCATCCAGGACGGGATCCCAGCATTCGATCCCGGTAATGTCCCCGTTGGCAAAGGCCGTAGTGCTCCCGGCCCGGCAGCCGTACTCCCATTCCGCTTCAGTGGCCAACCGGAAGCCCACCGCTCCGTAAACATCGCCTCCATTGCAACGCCAGCCGTCATTACGGTCATAGAGCGATATGAAACCAGCCTGGTTGTTCAACCAGTCACAAAGCGCCGCGGCTCCGAACCAGCTGACATCCTGGCATATTCGGTCATTTGGCCAATGAGTCCCGACATGTCCTCCACCGACATAATCGAAATTAGAACGGGTTGAGAAATCCAGGATCTTCTCCTGCGTGCCCGAAAGGTTGTCATAAACGCCCTCTTCATCGATCGTGGCCAACCCCTGGTCAAGTGCGGCATTCAAGAGCTCAATAAATTGCCCCAAGGAGACGTTGGTGCTCCCCATGTAAAATGGCCGGGTAAGAGTTACCTGATGAAGGTTTTCATCAGAATATCGGCCAAGTTCGGTATCCGGGCTTCCCATCATGAACGTTCCGGCCGGCAGGAGCTTGAATTCCGGCAGGTCCACATCCCAGGTGGTGAAGCTTCCCCGAACACCGGCATCACTGTTTCCGGCCGCATCGGTGGACACAAGCCGCCAGTACCAGGTCGTTGTGCGCCCGAGGTCCCCCAGCAGGGCGCCCGTGCCGTAACCCGACCAGACCGCCTCTTCGTTCTGTTCGCTGTCGCCCAGGTAGACGGTATAGGAAATCTCATCCTCCGGACACAGGCTGTCCTGGGCGGGAGTCCAGTCCAGGGCGGCCGCAGAGGGTACGCTGGTGGCCCCGCTGGCTGGAAAAACAACCACCGGAGGAATGTCAGGTGGGGTCAGGTCCAGGACGATGTCGTCGGTGACCGCTTCGGATACACTGTACCCCTGGGCAGCAAACCGGGCTCCGACGCTCTTGAGGCCTTCCCCGGAACCAAGATCCCAGGCGGGGACCACCAGGGAATCCCCCGCCATCACGAACCACTCACCATCCCCTTTGTCTGGCGTGGCAACATTGAATACCTGGACCGAGTCGATGTCCGCATCCCCGGCCACAATGGTAAGCGGCACCACCTGGCTGCCGGTAAAGGTCTGCCCGCCCGCGATCACGATCCGGGCGTCCACAACCAGGGGGTCCGGCTGGGTCACCTTGTCACTGGAACAGGAACACACCCACAACAGGAACAGGGTGAGTCCGAAGAGAATTTTCCATTGGAATTGCATAATTACCTGAATAGCCCCAGGTTCTGCCAACCCGCCTTATTGAAACGCAACGAGATACGACCAGTATAAACCCTCGATGTCCGCAGATGCAACTATCCGATCAACGGAAAAATAATACCATCCACCCAGCCCAAGGTCGCCAACTCCACCTGCTTACCCCCCGCCGGGGATCATGCGGGTCAGGGCAGACCCCCGGGAAAAAGCCTGCCGAACAGGCCCCGGGCGTGGGCCGCCTCCAGGAGCGATTCCCGGAAATCCGGGTGCGCGATGGCGATGAGCGCCTCGGCCCGCTGCCGCACGTTGCGCCCGAACATGTGGGCCACGCCGAACTCCGTGACCACCACGTGGACATCCGCCCGGGTGATGACGACTCCCGCGCCGTGGTCCAGGAAGGGAACGATGCGGCTCAACCGGCCGTCGTCGGTGGTCGAAGGCAGGGCGATGACCGGCAACCCGCCCTTGGCCAGGGCCGCCCCGCGCATGAAGTCCGCCTGGCCGCCGAACCCGCTGTAGATGCGCTCCCCGATGGAATCGGAGCAGACCTGGCCCGTCAGGTCCACCTGGATGGCGCTGTTGACCGCGACCATGTTGTCGTTGCGGGCGATGTTGCGCGGATCGTTGACGTAATCGGTGGGGTGGAATTCCAGCAGGGCGTTGTCGTGGGCGAAGTCGTACACCTCGCGCGTGCCCATGACGAAACCCGCGACCACCTTGCCCGGGTGGAAGGTCTTGCGCTCGCCCGTCACCACCCCCTTGGCCAGCAGGTCCGGCAGGGCCTCGGTGAACATCTCGGTGTGGACGCCCAGGTCCCGGCGGTCGTCCAGGAACTGGAGTACGGCGTTGGGGATGGCCCCCAGGCCCAGCTGCAGGCAGGCGCCGTCCTCGATGAGGCCGGCCACGTGCCGGCCGATGGCCTGCTGGGTCTCGTTGGCCGGCTCGGGCCGGAACTCGTCCAGGTCGGCGTCCGCCTCCACGAAGCAGTCGATGCGCGAGACGTGGATGAAGCTGTCGCCGAGGGTGCGCGGCATGGCCCGGTTGACCTGGGCGATGATGAATTTCGCCGACATGGCCGCCGGCTTGGTCACCCCCACCTCGATGCCGAAGCTGCAAAAGCCGTGCTCGTCCGGAGGACTGACGATGATCATGGCCACGTCCAGCGGGATGGTGCCGCGCCGGAACAGCCGGGGCATGTCGTGCAGGTGCACGGGGATGAAATCCGCCTCCCCCGCGTTGACCGCCTCCCGGGTATTGGCACCCACGAAGCAGTCGTTGCAACGGAAGTGGCCCCGCATCTCCGGACCCAGGTAGGGCGCGGTGCCCAGGGTCAGGTGGTGGATGATCTCCACGTCCTGCAGTTCCTCCGCCCGTTCCACCAGGGCGTCGATGAGCACGTGGGGCGCCCCGCAGCCCGAGCCCAGGTAGACCCGCTGGCCGGATTCGATCTTCGTCGCGGCCTCGGCCGGGGTGCACAGGCGGTCCCGGTAGTTCTGCATCCAGGTCATGACTCACGCTCCGGAAGGCCCAGGGCCCGCGCCGCCCCGGGATGCCTGACCTCGCCCCGCAGGATGTTCACGCCGCTGGCCAGCACCGGCGGCAGGGCCTGCGGATCGTCCAGGGCGCCGCGGGTCACCATGTCGATGAAGGGCATGGCCGCGTTGGCCAGGGCGTAGGTCGCCGAACGCGCCACCAGGCTGGGCAGGTTGGGCACGCAGAAGTGGGTAACACCGTCCACGACGTAGGTGGGGTCGCTCAGCCGGGTGGGCCGGCTCGTCTCGAAGCAACCGCCCTGGTCCACGGAAATGTCGATGATCAGGCTGCCGGGCCGCAGCCGGTCCAGCATGGCGCGGCTGACCAGATGCGGGGTCCGTGTCCCGGGCACCAGGACCGCCCCGACCACCACGTTGGCGTAGGAGAACACCTTGGCCAGGGTGGCCTGGTTGGCGGGATAGGTCGTGACCCGGCCGGGGAACATCCAGTCCAGTTCGGCGATGCGGTCCAGGTCGTTGTCCAGCAGGGTCACCCGGGCGCCGGCGCCCAGGCAGGCCCGCACCGCGTTGCGCCCCACCGTGCCGGCCCCGATGATGGCCACCTCCGCCGGCGGCACCGCCGGGGCGCCGCCCAGCAGGATCCCCATGCCCCCGTGGTCGGTCTGCAGGTAGCGGGCGGCGATCTGGGGCACGATGCGGCCGGCGATCTGGGACAGCGGCCGCAGCACCGGCAGGCGCCCCTGGGCGTCCTCGATGGTCACGTAGTCCACCGCCGTGCATCCGGCGGCCACCAGCTTCTCCAGCAGGCGGCGGTCGGCCACCGCCAGGTGGAACACCGACATCAGGATCTGACCCTCGCGCACCAGGTCGTACTCGTCGGGCGCCAGGGTGTTCACCTTCAGGATAACGTCCGCGCGGCCCCAGACCTCCTCGGCCTGGTGGCACACCGTCGCGCCCTCCTGCTCGTACTGGGTGTCGGGGAAACCGGCGCCCAGCCCGGCGTTGCGCTCCACCAGGACCTGGTGGCCGCGGCGCACGAGGTTTCCCACCATGCGCGGCGGCAGTCCGACGCGGTATTCGTCGGGAATGCGGGTCCGCGTTATGCCGATGATCATGTCTCGATCCCTCCGGAAAAGACGCGGGGCCGACCCGGTTCGACCCGGACCGGCCCCGTCAGCCTGGTGCGACCCGGGTTACTGGTTCTTGACGAAATCGTACCCCCGGCGGAACGCCTCCATGTTCATCTCGACCAGGTTCTTCTTCTTGATCACCGAACGCAGGGTCTCCATGCAGTACTCCGGCGTGAAGGCCCCGGTGGCGGCGACCAGGGCGCCCAGGATCACCACGTTGGCGATCTTCGGGGTGCCCACCTCGTCGGCGATCTTGCTCGCCGGGATCATCACCGCGTTCAGACGGTCGGTGTCCGGCTTGCCCTGGACGATGGTGGTGTCCACGATGATCAGCCCGCCGTCCGGCACCGTCTTCTCGAAGGCGTCCAGCGAGGGCTGGTTCATGACCACCAGCACGTTGGGTTCGTCCACCAGCGGCGAGCCGATGCGTTCGTTGGACAGGTTCACCGAGCAGTTGGCCGTGCCGCCGCGCATCTCCGGGCCGTAGGCCGGGAACCAGCTGACCTGCTGGCCGGCCCGCATGCCGATCTGCGACAGGAACAGCCCCAGGGTCAGGATGCCCTGCCCGCCGAAGCCGGCGAACTTGCAGTGCAGGTCCTCCTTGAGGGTGACCTGCGCGCCCTCGGTCATGCTGGTCTTCAGGCGGTCGAGGTAGGCGTTGACCTGGTCGGTGTCGAAGGGCTTGAACTCGCGGTCCCAGGAGCCCTCGTCCACGTTGTCGCTCTCGTCCTTGAACACGCCCAGGGGGAAGACCTTGGTCATCTCGTCCATGAGCCAGTCGCGGGCCACGGTGGGATCCATCTTCCAGCCGGTGGGGCAGGGCGAGAGGATCTCGACGAAGCTGTAGCCCTTGCCCTCGGCCTGGATCTTCAGGGCCTTGCGGATGGCCTTGCGGGTCTTCATCACGTGCTTGCTGTCGCCCACGGCCACGCGCTCGATGTAGGTGGGCGCCGGCAGGGTGGACAGCATCTCGCACATCCGGATGGGATTGCCGTGCACGTGTTCCTGGCGCCCCAGGGGCGTGGTGGTCGAACGCTGGCCGAGCATGGTGGTCGGGGCCATCTGGCCGCCGGTCATGCCGTAGATGGCGTTGTTGATGAAGAACACGGTGATGTTCTCGCCCCGGTTGGCCGCGTGGATGGTCTCGGCCGTGCCGATGGCGGCCAGGTCGCCGTCGCCCTGGTAGGAGATGACGATGGAGTCGGGGTTGGCCCGCTTGACGCCCGTGGCCACCGCCGGGGCGCGCCCGTGGGCCGCCTGGGTGTTGCCGCAGTCGAAGTAGTAGTAGGCGAAGACCGAGCAGCCCACCGGCGAGACCAGCACGGTGCGCGAGGTCAGCTCCATGTCCTCGAGGGCCTCGGCGATCATCTTGTGCACGTTGCCGTGGCCGCAGCCCGGGCAGTAGTGGGTGGCCTCCTTGGCCGGCCCGCTCTTGCGTTCGAACACCTCGTAGAAGGAATGTGACTTCTCGTAGACCTTCATGAGCGGACCACTCCTTCCATCAGCTGTCGGTACTGGTTCATCAGTTCGGCGCCTTCGGGGACCATGCCGCCGCAACGGCCGTAGAAGTCGACCGGGGCCTTGCCGCCGACGGCCAGGCGTACGTCCTCGACCATCTGGCCGGTGGACAGCTCCACGGCCAGGAAGCGCATGTCGCGCTCGGCGTGGGCGGCGATGGCCTCGCTGGGGAACGGCCACAGGGTGATGGGCCGCAGCAGCCCCACCTTCAGCCCCTCGGCGCGGGCCTGGTCCACCGTCGAGTAGACGATGCGGCTGATCACGCCGTAGGCCACGACGATCAGGTCCGCGTCCTCGGTGCGGTACTCCTCGCACAACGCTTCGTTGGCCATGATTTCCCGGTACTTGGCGTCCAGCTTGAGGTTGTGCTCCTCCAGCTCCGACGGCTCCAGCACGATGGAGCTGATGAGGTTCTTGCTGGTGGCCGGCGTGCCGTCCACCGCCCAGGCGGTGTGGTCGTAGGGCACGGGCTTGGCCTCGGGGATCTCCACCACCTCCATCATCTGTCCGGTGATGCCGTCGGCCATGATGCAGGCGGGGTTGCGGTACTTGTCGGCCAGGTCGAAGGCCTTCATGGTCAGATCGCACATCTCCTGGGCGCCGTTGGGGGCCAGGGTGATCAGGCGGTAGTTGCCGTGCCCGCCGCCCTTGGTGACCTGGAAGTAGTCGGCCTGCTCCGGGGCGATGTTGCCCAGCCCGGGTCCGCCGCGGTCGATGTTCACCACGACCAGGGGCAGCTCGGCGCCGGCGCAATAGCTCAGGCCCTCCTGCTTGAGGCTGAAGCCGGGGCTGCTGGAGGCGGTCATGGTGCGGATGCCCATGCCCGCGGTGCCGTACACCATGTTGATGGCGGCGACCTCGCTCTCGGCCTGGATGAAGACCCCGCCGAGGGCGGGGAAGTGCAGGGCGGCCGCGTGGGCGATCTCGCTGGCCGGCGTGATCGGGTAACCGTAGTAGGCCCGGCAGCCCGCCGCCAGAGCGCCGACGATGATGGCGTCATTGCCCTTCATGAATTGTTTGGCCATGGCCTTGTCTCCCTTTTTGGATATCGAACGAACCTGTCGTGACTGTCCCGTCCAGCCCTAGGGCTTGACCACCTTGATGGCCCCAGGTTCAGGGCAGGCGTAGAAGCACAGCCCGCAGCCGGTGCAGTCGGCGCCGGTGTAGTAGGCCGGGTGGTAGCTCGCGCTGTTGAGGTCGTCACTGATGGCGATGACGCTCTTGGGACAGACTCCCACGCACAGCTGGCACCCCTTGCACAATTCGGCATTCACTTCCATGAAGGGGGCATCGACAGCGGCGTTGTTGGTCATGGGAATCACCTCGCACGGATTGAAGGGATCGTTGCGGTACAAACATAACAGGTGCCGCCAGCGCTCCCAAAAAATATGTTCCCCGGCGGTCCGGGAACCGGATCAACGGTCCTTGAACTCCGGTTTCCTCTTCTCCAGGAAGGCGTTGCAGCCCTCGCGGGCGTCGTCCGAAGCGGCCGCGACGCCGAACAGGGCCGCTTCCAGGCCGCAGCCGCGGTCCTGGGTCATCTGCAGCCCCTCGCCCACCGCGCGCAGGGCCAGGCGCAGGGTCAGCAGCGACTTGCCGGCCAGCTTGCCGGCCAGCTCGCGCACGGCGCCGTCCAGGTCGCTCGTGGGCACCACGCGGTTGACCAGGCCGATGGCCAGGGCCTGCTCGGCGTTGATCATCTCCCCGGTCAGGACCAGCTCCTGGGCCCGGCCACGGCCCACCAGCCGCGCCAGGCGCTGGGTGCCGCCGAAACCGGGAATCAGGCCCAATCCCGTCTCCGGCAATCCCAACCTGGCCGCCTCGGCGGCGTAGCGCAGGGTGCAGGCCATGGCCAGTTCGCAGCCCCCGCCCAGGGCGAACCCGTTCACCGCCGCGATGACCGGCTTGCCGAGGTTCTCGATGAGGTCCATGAGACGCTGCCCGGCCAGGGCGTAGCGCTCGGCCTGGTCCGCACGCAGATCAGCCAGCTCGGAAATATCCGCCCCGGCGACGAAGGCTTTCTCCCCCGCGCCGGTCAGGATCACGGCCCGCACCCCGTCATCGGCCTGCAGGGCCGTAAAGCACGCCGTCAGCTCGGCGATGGTGGCGCGGTTCAGGGCGTTGAGCTTGGCGGGACGGTTGACGGTGACGGTGGCCACGCCGTCGGCGGTATCCAGCAGGATGTTCTCGAAAGCCATGGGGATTCCTTTCGCAGGGGTCGCGGGGCAGCTTTTCACCTGCCCGGATTATAGTCTCCCGACGGCCGCCCTCCAAGGGTCTCCTTTTTTGGCGACTTGGAGCCGGATATCGTTTATTATCAGGGTTAACCCGGATTATTCATGAAGGAGCGTAGCGAGGATGAGGAAACAGCGCGA
>JALUJS010000436.1 GCA_027056825.1 Candidatus Krumholzibacteriia bacterium
CCGCCTGAGGAAGGCCCGGTCGTGGGTGACGAACAGGAGGGTGCCGGCGTAGCGCCGCAGCTCGCCCTCGAGCCACTCGATGGCGTCGATGTCCAGGTGGTTGGTGGGCTCGTCCAGCAGCAGCACGTCCGGCTCGCCCGCCATGGCGCGGGCCAGCAGTGCGCGGCGGCGGTTGCCCAGGGACAGTTCGTCGAACACGGCCGCGGGGTCCAGGCCGGCGCGGCTGATGATCTGATCGACCAGGTGGTCGCGGCGCCAGGCGTCATCCCCGCTGTGATCGAGTTCCGCATATCCGGCCAGGCCCCCGGCTACGATGTTCTTGATATCGCCCGGAAGGTGGTCGGGAACCTCCTGGGGCAAAAACCCGATGCGCGGTTTCTGCGGCATGAGGATCTCTCCGCCGTCAGGGGTCATGGACCCGGTCAGCAGGCGCAGCAGGGTGGATTTACCCTCACCGTTGCGCCCGGTCAGGGCGATGCGTTCGCCCTTCTCGATGCGCAGGTCCACGCCGTCCAGGACGGCCGGGCCGCCGAGGCTGAGGGTCACGTTTTTGAGTTCGATCTGGGCCATATCGAATTCCGTCCCGGGTGAAGGAGGCGTTTGCGGGCGACCAATGTAAAGGTTTTCCTGGATGATGGTAAGGGGGCATTGGACTTGCTGTCAGGGATCAGCTTCCATCGCCGCGCCTTTTTTGGCAAAATGCCCAGAAAAAGAGGGAGATTATGGCGAAACGCATCCATTCGGTCCTGCTGATCCTCTTGTCCCTTGCGGTGACCGCAACCACCGTCTGGGTTCTCATCTATGGACGGGACTTTTACCAGACAGTTCCAAGCGAACGGCCACGCCACGAACTGTTCCGGATTCTGCGTCCTGCCGGGACGGTAGGTCATGGTTTGGGCATCCTCGGCAGCGCCATGGTGCTGTTGCTGCTGGTCTATTCCCTGCGCAAGCGCGCGGGTTTCATGCAGCGCTGGGGCAATCTGCGCACCTGGTTGCGCTATCACATCTTCCTGGGTATCGCCGGCCCCGTGTTGATCACCCTGCACACCGCCTTCAAGGTGCAGGGCCTGGTGGCCGTAAGCTACTGGTCCATGGTCGCGGTGGCGGTCAGCGGATTCTTTGGCCGCTTCCTCTATCAACAGATTCCGCGCAACGTGCTGGGCGAGGCCCTCGGTGAAACGGAAATCGAGGACCGCCGCGAGGAACTGCTGGTCACCATGGCGGACGAGCACGGACTGCAGGAAAACGGTCTGGAGGCCCTGGAGGATATCGCCCTGGGCCGTCTGTCCCGGCTTCCGGTGGGTGTGGCCCTGATGGCGCTGCCTTTCCTGAACCTCGCGCTGGCCCGAAGTTTGCGAAGATGGCAGGGAAACCGGAATTCCGTCGGTGCCTCGGGTGCCATGGATTCAGCCCGGGAGTGGGTCCTGCTGACCCGGCGTTTGCATCTTTTCCGCCAGATCAACAGCCTGTTCCACTACTGGCACGTGTTTCACAAACCTTTTGCCGTCATCATGATCCTGGTGATGATCGTGCATGTCGCGGTGGCGGTGCTGCTGGGGTACACCTGGCTCGCCTGATCGCATCCGGTTCGGGGGAACCGCATGGAGAAGGTCCTCAAGATCCTGTCGCTGGGTGTTCAAAAAAGAGAAATTTTGTCCACCATGGTGGTCGTTTGCTGCGTCTTGTGGACGGGAATGTCTTCGGTGGCGCGCGCACAGCTTTCCCCCGGCGATCTTTCCCTTGTCCACCGTGATCTTGACGGGCTGCGCAACTGCAAGAAATGTCATGATTTCGGCAACAGACAGGTCCAGGGAAAATGCCTCGCCTGCCATGAGGAAATCAAGGCCATGCGGTCCGAGGGGAAGGGTTTGCATGCGCTGGAGGAATTCCAAACATGTGTGAATTGCCATGTGGAACACCAGGGCGCGGATTATTCCCTGATCTACTGGGACGGCGGCCGGGATTCCTTTCGCCACGATCCCCTGGGCTACACGCTGGAGGGTAAGCACGCCGAATTGCAGTGCCGCAGGTGCCACACCCTGAAAAACATCACCGACCCGGCCAAGTGGCGGGACCGGGGCAAGGATCTCAACCGGACCTTCCTGGGGCTTGACCGGGCGTGCCTGTCCTGTCACGAGGACCGGCACCAGGGCCTACTCGGAACCGATTGCGCACGGTGCCATGACCAGACCGACTGGGAACGGCAACCCGGTTTCGATCATGCCCGTACGGATTTCCCCTTGGCCGGTCGGCACCGCCAGGTCGCCTGCACCAAATGTCACCGACCGGATGCCGCCGACTTCGTTGATGCCGCCGAGGCTTCGCCTCCGATCTCCTACAGGCCGTTGGCCCACGAAGCATGTACGGACTGCCACCGCGACCCCCACGAGAAACCTTTGGGGAATTCCTGCACCGAATGCCACAGCACGGCGGGCTGGCTGAAACTGGCCAACGACACCTTCGACCATGGGCGCACACGCTATCCCCTCGAAGGTCGACATGTCGACGTGGCCTGCGAAAAGTGCCATGGCACCGTATCGGGGGATCAAGGATTGCGCAAACCGCGGTTCGCCGCGTGCAGGGATTGCCACCGCGATGAGCACGATGCGGGCGGACGCGGCCGGCCCGGG
>JALUJS010000437.1 GCA_027056825.1 Candidatus Krumholzibacteriia bacterium
GCATGGTGCCGCCGAGGTTGGTGACCCCCTTCTGCTTCTCCATCAGGTGGATCACCGGGTGCGGCGAGGCGGGGTCGAACTCCGCGCTGCCGGCCTTCTCCAGGCCCACCACGTCGCGCCCGATCTCGATCATGGCGCACTGCAGGCCCAGGCAGATGCCCAGGAAGGGGATGTCGTTTTCGCGGGCGAAGCGGATGGCGTTGATCTTGCCGGGGATGCCGCGCTCCCCGAAGCCGCCGGGCACAAGGATGCCGTGGATGTCGTCGAAGATCTCGGCCAGCTGGTGATCCCCGATATCGTCGCCCTCCAGGCTCTCCGCGTCGATCCACACCTGCTCCACGCCCACCCGGTTGGGAATGCCCGCGTGGATGAAGGCCTCGATGATGCTCTTGTAGGCGTCCTTCAACTCGATGTACTTGCCCACCACGGCGATGCGCACCTTGGCCGGGGGATCGAGGATCATGTCCACCATGCGGCGCCAGGGCTCGAGGTCCGGCTCGGTGGTCTCCAGCTGCAGGTGTTCGCACAGCAGGCGATCGAAGTTCTGCTCGTGCAGGTTCAGGGGCACCTGGTAGATGCTGTCCACGTCCCGGCCGTCGAAGACGTGGTCCACCGGCAGGTTGCAGAACAGCCCGATCTTGCGCCGCGCCTCGTCCTCCAGGGGGATGGTCGTGCGGCACCACAGGAAGTCCGGCTGGATGCCGATGCTGCGCAGCTCGCGCACCGAGTGCTGGGTGGGCTTGGTCTTGATCTCGCCCGCCGCGGCGATGTATGGCACCAGGGTCAGGTGCACCGACACCGAATCCTGCGCCGGCCGTTCCAGGCGGAACTGGCGGATGGCCTCCAGGAAGGGCAGGCTCTCGATGTCGCCCACGGTGCCGCCGATCTCGGTGATCACCACGTCGACCCCGGGATCCTCCTTGGCCGGCAGGAGGATGCGACGCTTGATCTCGTCGGTCACGTGCGGGATGACCTGCACCGTCCGGCCCAGGTACTCCCCCTTGCGTTCCTTGGCCAGGATGGTCTCGTAGACGCGCCCGCTGGTCAGGTTGTTGATCTGGGAGAGTTCGATGTCCGTGAAGCGCTCGTAGTGGCCGAGGTCGAGGTCGCACTCGGCTCCGTCGTCCAGCACGAAGACCTCGCCGTGCTGGAAAGGGCTCATGGTGCCGGGGTCCACGTTGAGGTAGGGGTCGAACTTCTGCAGGACGACCTTCAGGCCGCGGGCCTTGAGGAGGTTGCCCAGGGACGCGCTGGCGATTCCCTTGCCCAGGGCGGAAACCACCCCGCCGGTGACGAACACGAACTTGGCCATGACCATCCTTCCCGGCCGCCGGCGGCGGCCACGTTGCAACCGTTTGTCCGGCGCCGTCGCCGGTCAGTCCCCCGCTTCCAGGATGCGGCGCACCCGCGCAAGGTCCTGCGGCGTGTCCACGCCCACCGGGGCGGCGTCGATCTCCACCACCGAGATGGTCATTCCCGCCTCCAGGGCCCGCAGTTGTTCCAGTCCCTCGCGGGCCTCCAGGACGCCCTGTTCCATGGCCAGGAAGCGTTCCAGGGCGGCGCGGCGAAAGCCGTAGATGCCCACGTGGCGCAGGGCCGCGGTGTGCCCGTCCGGCTCCCTGCCCGGAAAGTTACCCGGTATGGGCGCGCGCGAAAAGTACAAAGCACGGCCGCCGGCTCCGCACACGACCTTGACGGCGTTGGGATCGCGCCAGGTGTCCGCGCCGGAAAAGCGGTGGCCGCAGGTGGCGATGTCCGTTTCCGGATGGCCGCGCAGGTGATCCAGCAACGCGGTGACGGCTCCCGGTTCGAGCAGGGGCTCGTCCCCCTGCAGGTTCACCACGATATCGGCGGGGTCGGCGGCGGCGACCTCGCCCACGCGCTCGGTCCCGGTCCCGTGCCGGCCGGTCATGACCGCCTCGAAACCGGCGGCGGTCACCGCGGCGCAGATCCGCTCGTCGTCCGTGGCGGTGACCAGCCTGTCGACGCCGGGAATCCGCGCCGCGTTCTCCATCACCCGCACCACCAGGGGCCGGCCGCCCAAATCCGCCAGGGCCTTGCCGGGAAAGCGGCTGGAACCGTAGCGGGCCGGGACCACCACCAGCACCCTCTGTTTGCCGTTGCGCGTCGTCATGCCGTCCGGGGCTCCTTTCCCGCAAGAGAAAAGCCCGCCCCGGGGAGGGCGGGCTTTCCGGGGTCCATGGACCGCAACCTAGAAGGGCTGGACATTCACCCGCTTCTTGCTGCCCCGGAAATCCTCGTAGACGACCGTGCCGTCCACCAGGGCGAACAGGGTGTCGTCGCCACCCTTGCCGACGTTCTCGCCGGGATGGATCCTGGTGCCGCGCTGGCGCACCAGGATGGTGCCGGCCCGCACGGCCTGCCCGCCGAATCGCTTGACGCCCAGGTGCTGGGCATTGGAGTCGCGGCCGTTGCGAGTGCTGCCGCCTGCCTTCTTATGAGCCATGATCCTGCTCCTTGCGTGTCCTTGACGCCCCGCGGGGCCTTCATCAGACGTTGATGCCGGTGACCTTGATGGTGGTGAAGGGCTGGCGATGCCCCACCTTGCGGCGGTAGTTCTTGCGCCGCTTCTTCTTGAAGACGGTGATCTTGCGGCTGCGGCCGTGGCCGACCACTTCGGCCGCCACGCTGGCGCCGGACACCGTCGGGGTGCCGACCTGGATGTTGTCACCGTCGGCAACGAGGATGACCTCGTCGAAATTCAGGGTGGCGCCCACCTCTTCACCGTCGAACAGGGGCACCTGCAGCACGGCGTCGGGACTGACCCGGTACTGCTGATTCTTGATCTTGACCACCGCGTACATGGGCGTATCTCCGCTGGATGAGTGTTCCGGGCCGAAAGCGCCGCCAGGCGCACAAAAACCCGCCGGAGAGGCAGGGCCTCCCGGATTCTTCCGTAAGGGGGAATATTTAATACCTTGAAGGCCCCCCGTCAAGGGTTCAGGGCCTGGAAATCTCAGTGGGCCTGGCCCCGGCCGTCCGGCCTGCGGCGCCGGGATTGACAATTCCCGGAAGTTCCTTACCCTACCCCAATGTTGCCATTGGCACCGACGGCCACGTCGTCCCCCAACCCAGAATTGGAGCTTCCATGTCCGACACCACCGAACCCAAGGTCATCATCATCGGCAGCGGCCCGGCCGGATACACCGCCGGCCTGTACCTTGGCCGCGCCAACATCCCCAACCTGATGTTCGAGGGCCAGCAGCCCGGGGGCCAGCTGACCATCACCACCGAGGTGGAGAACTATCCCGGCTTTCCCGAGGGCATCGACGGCCCGGAACTGATGATGAAGTTCCGCGCCCAGGCCGAGCGCTTCGGCACCCTGATCCGGTCCGAGACCGTGACCTCGGTGGACCTGGGGGCCTCCCCTTTCAAGATCGTCACCGACAAGGGCGAATACACCGCTCCGGCGGTGATCATCGCCACCGGCAGCACCGCCCGCTGGCTGGGCCTGCCGGACGAGGAGAAATTCATGGGCAAGGGTCTGAGCGCCTGCGCCACCTGCGACGGCTTCTTCTTCCGCGACCAGGAGATCGCGGTGGTCGGCGGCGGCGACACCGCCCTGGAAGAGGCCCTGTACCTGACCAACTTCGCCAGCAAGGTCACCCTGATCCACCGCCGCGACGAGTTGCGCGGGTCGAAGATCATGCAGCAACGGGCCTTCGACAACCCCAAGATCGAGATCGCCTGGAACAGCGTCATCAACCGCTACCTGCCCGACGAGCAGGGCAACCTGAAGGGGCTTGAGTTGAAGGACACCCAGGACGGCTCGCTGCGGGAACTGCCCGTCACCGGGTGCTTCATCGCCATCGGCCATACCCCCAACACGCAGTTCCTGGACGGCCAGCTGAAGACCGATGAGAACGGCTACCTCATCACCAAACCGGACAGCGCGGCCACCGACATCCCGGGCGTCTTCGCCGCCGGTGACGTGCAGGATCACGTCTACCGCCAGGCCATCACCTCGGCGGGAACCGGGTGCATGGCGGCCATCGAAGCCGAACGCTGGCTTGGCGAACAGGGGCTCTGAGCCCCCCCTATGGCAACAGGGTCCTCGGCAGGAATGGCCCCCACGCCGTGCCTGCCGAGGGTTCTTCCCTGGAATTTCCCAGCCCGGCACTGGTATGTCAGCCCACGTATTTTTACATGCTATCCGATTCCACCGTACGGGTTAGAGAGCGAACTGGAGCCCCACCATGGCCAGCACCTCGGTCCGCGGCTGGTCCACGGCCTCATCGGCGCTGCCATAGTCGTAGTCTTCACGGGGATTGATATCCACGCCGTCCGGCGTATATGTGGTGTCGTGGCCGGTCAAATCCGCCCGGCGAAAGTGGTCGAGTCCCAACTGCAGAAGCAATTCGGCGGCTGGACCGACATCGAGGGATGCCTCCAGTCCACCCCCTAAGCCCCACGGGCTCGTACGGACCTCGAAGTCCTCGTTGCCCCCGACATAGACATACTCAGCCGTGTAGCGCGCGTAGCGGGGACCCAGAAAAACGTTGATTCTTTTGCCAGGACCTTCGGTCAGCCTGTAAAGAAAATCAAACCGGAACTGATAGCAGTGGGCTTCGTCGGTCGGCGTACCGTTGGTGTTGTTGTTGATGAAGACCCGGCGGGCAGCCAGGGGATCTCCGGCATCGGCCTTGTTGTAGCCGATGGCGACACGGGCCGACAGCGGCATACCGCGGGTGAAATCCCGCACCGAGGTATGGATCTGGAATCCGGGACCCTCTGCGGAGCCGAGATTGACACCTGCCAGCCAACCGACTGGGCCGGCTGCCGCCCTGACCGGAAACAAAATCGCGAACGACAGCAACCATGGCATCCAGGCACCGTGCTTCATGCGCATACCCTCCCTTGCCCAGGTAAGCCAGCATTATTTAATGGCCACGCCAATCTTGCGCAGTGCTGGGATAATCCGGGCGGTTTGTGCCGGCGGAAATACCGACCGTCTGGGCATGCAAAAAGATGACCATTTCACGGAGACATTGATCCTGGTGCCGGAGAAGGTGCTTCGACGGACCAGGGTTGCGGGCCGTGCCCATGGTCCTGCCCCGCGGGCGCGGGGCGACGTGCGAACAGCACGGATCCGAACCCCTGTCAGGGCTTTTCGCGAATCAGGGTCAGGTACTCGGCCCGGGTCTTGGCGTCGTTGCGGAAGCAGCCCAGCATCTCGCTGGTCACCGCGAAGCTGTTCTGTTTCTGGATGCCGCGCATCATCATGCACAGGTGGCTGGCGTGCAGGGTGACCGCCACCCCCAGGGGTTCCAGGTTCTCCATGAGGCAGGCGGCGATCTGCGCGGTCATGCGTTCCTGCACCTGGAGACGCCGGGCGAACGCCTCCACCACGCGGGCGATCTTGCTCAGGCCCACGATGCGTCCGTCGGGAATGTAGGCGACATGCGCCTTGCCGAAGAACGGCAACATGTGGTGCTCGCAGACGCTGTAGAAATCGATGTCGTTGACCACGATCATATCGCGGCTCTCGGCCGCGAACAGGGCACCGCGCACCATGGCACCCGGGTCCATGGCGTAACCGGCGGTCAGTTCACGCCAGGCTCTGGTCACACGGGCGGGGGTATCCCGCAGTCCCTCCCGCTCCGGGTCCTCGCCGATCTTCTCCAGCATGCCGCGCACCAGGTTTTCCATCATCCGCTCCCATGTTGGTTCCGGACCCGCAGGCCCCGTCCTGGTTCCTCAATGTATACTCGCAGTCGGCGTCAAACCAGCGGGAAACGGTACTGGCACGAACTCTGCTTCTTACCGGAAACGAGAGCTATGGGCCGGGCAAATTGCACATGACTCCAAGGGCCGTGCCTCCGCCATACCACTTCGTACCCCCCGGAATGGTGTGGCGCGCCGGCCCTTGATTTTTAGTTTCGATTTCTATAATTTAATTGATTGCATAGCATTAAGCCATTTCTGTTCTTGCATTCACATTTTCGAAAATTATCTTTTCCTGCGGAGACGGAACCCCTTGTCCATTCATGGGCTTTCACGTCCGGCAAGGGTCCTTCAGGTCACAGAACTCCCAGCCCAAGGAGCCAGCCGTGGGGAACAGAATCGTATCCGCCCGGGAGCTCGCCCCCCAGACGAAGCTCTTCGAGATCGAGGCCGAACACATCGCGCGCCGGGGCCTGGCCGGCCAGTTCATCATCCTGAGGGTCAACGATCAGGGCGAGCGGATTCCGCTGACCATCGCCCACCGCGATCCCGAGCGGGGAACCATCACGCTGGTGTTCCAGGTGGTCGGCAAGACCACCGAGATGCTGGCCGGGCTCGGCGTCGATGACGAGATCCACGACCTGGCCGGGCCCCTGGGCCGGGCGACGGAGATTCCCACCGGCAAGACCGTGGTCTGCGTAGGCGGCGGCATCGGTAACGCGGTGGTCTGGCCCCAGGTCCAGGCCCTGAAGGAGGCGGGCAACCGGACCATCGCCATCCTCGGGGCCCGGACGCGGGAACTCCTGATCCTCGAGGACGAGATCGCCGCTCTGGCCGACGAGACCATCATCACCACCGACGACGGCAGCTACGGGAAAAAGGGCATGGTGACCCACGCCCTGGAGGAACTCATCGCGCGGGGCGAGAAGATCGACGAGGTCATCACCATCGGCCCGGTGGTCATGATGAAGTTCGTCTGCAAGACCACCGAGCCCCACGGCATCCCCACCCAGGCCTCCCTGAACCCCATCATGGTGGACGGCACCGGCATGTGCGGAGCCTGCCGCGTGACCGTCGGCGGCAAGACCCGCTTCGCGTGCGTCGAAGGTCCCGAATTCGACGGCCACCAGGTGGACTTCGACGAGCTGATCACGCGTCTGAACTACTACAAGCCCGAGGAGCAGGTCTCGCTGAGCCTGCATCACCAGTGCCGCCTGGAAACCGCCGCCGACAACCTGGCCAAGGCCGAGTAAGGGAGGACCGCCATGACCGACAACGCCAAGAAACCCCGCAAGGTCCTCAACAAGAGCAAGACCAAGACCCCCATGCGGGAGCAGGATCCCAACCAGCGTATCTACAACTTCGAGGAAGTACCCCTGGGCTACAACGAGATCGAGGCCACGCAGGAGGCGCTGCGCTGCATCCAGTGCAAGAACAAGCCCTGCCAGGCGGGTTGCCCGGTGGGCATCGACATCCCCGCCTTCCTTGACCTGGTCGCGAAGAAGGATTTCGAGGGCGCCCTGCGCAAGATCAAGGAGAAGAACTTCCTGCCGGCCATCTGCGGGCGCGTCTGTCCCCAGGAGGACCAGTGCGAGATGGTCTGCACCCTGAACAAGCCGGATAAGGGCCGCGAGCCCGGCGGCATCGGCCGGGTGGAGCGTTTCCTGGGCGACTACGCCATGGAGCACAACCTGACCATCACCCCCGAGATCGCCCCGCCCACGGGCAAGAAGGTCGCCATCATCGGGTCCGGACCCGCCGGCCTGACCGCCGCCAGCGATCTGGTCCAGAAGGGACACGAGGTGACCGTGTTCGAGGCCCTGCACAAGCCGGGCGGCGTGCTCTTCTACGGCATCCCCCAGTTCCGCCTGCCCAAGGAGATCCTGCTGCGCGAGGTGGCCGGGCTCGAGGAGATGGGCGTGAAGTTCGTCATGAACTACCCGGTGGGGAAGGCCGAGAGCCTGCGCAGCATCCGCGAGCGTTTCGACGCCGTGCTCATCGGCACGGGCGCGGGGCTGCCCTGGTTCCTGGGCATCCCGGGCGAGAACCTCAACGGCGTCTACAGCGCCAACGAGTTCCTGACCCGGGTGAATCTCATGGGCGGCTACAAGTTCCCCCACGGGGCCGACACGCCGGTCAAGAAGATCAAGCGCGTGGCGGTCATCGGCGCCGGCAACACGGCCATGGACTCGGCCCGCACGGCCAAGCGCCTGCAGCCCGAGATGGTCTACCTGGTGTACCGGCGCAGCCGCCTGGAGATGCCCGCGCGCGCCGAGGAGATCCACCACGCCGAGGAGGAAGGCATCGAATTCCACCTCCTGCACTCGCCCGTGGAGATCGTCGACGACGGCAAGGGCGCCGTGGGCGCCATCCGCTGCCAGGAGATGCAGCTCGGCGAGCCCGACGAAAGCGGACGACGCCGGCCGGTCCCCGTCGAGGGCCGCGTCAAGGAGTTCGCGGTCGACACCGTGGTCATCGCCATCGGCCAGGGGCCCAACCCCCTGTTGACCGCCGACGTGCCCGAGCTCAAACGGGACGCGCGCAAGGGCATCATCCTGACCAACGAGTGGATGCAGACCAGCCTGGAGAACTGCTTCGCCGCCGGCGACATCGTCACCGGGGGCGCGACGGTGATCCTGGCCATGGGCCAGGGCCGCAAGGCCGCCGACGCCATGCATCGCTACCTGATGACGGGCGATCCGGCTGCGACCGACGACAGCGACAGCGACGTGAACCCGGGAGCGAAAGAGGTCTGCGATGGCGTGGACGACGACTGCGACGGCGAGGTAGATCCCTGCTGCATCGACGACGAGGGAGTCCTCAAGCTCGTAGG
>JALUJS010000438.1:0-1003 GCA_027056825.1 Candidatus Krumholzibacteriia bacterium
AGGTTCGATCGGGGTTGATCGCGGTTGCTGCGGATGGCGGTGACCGGGACCATCAGGCCGAACCCCTCCCCCATCCGCCCCGTCAACTCGTCGACGAAGTGGCGGTCGTGGCGCATGCGGCGTCGTGGTGGTAATCCGCGCTTAGGTGCCGACACGTTGGAGAACCTCCTCGCACAACTGGTAATACTCGAAGGCGCCCGAAGAGCTCGGTGCAAAGCTGTAGATGCTCTGGCGGTGGGCCGGCGATTCCTCCAGGCGGACCGACTTGGTGATGACGCAGTCGAACACGAGGTCACCGAAAACGTTCCGTATCTCGTCGAAGACCTGCCGGGAAAGGATCGTTCTCTTGTCGAAGAGTGTGACCAGCACACCGAGGATGCGCAGCTCCCGGTTGGGCCGGGCCTTGATTTTCTCTATGGTTTCGAGGAGGTCGTCGGTACCCTCCAGGGCGAAATAGGACGCCTGGATCGGGATCAGGACGTGGGTGGAGGCGACGAGGGCGTTGACGGTGATCAGGCCGAGGGTCGGTGGTGTGTCGAGGATGATGGCGTCGTACCGGTCGTTGATCTCCTCCAAGGCGTCCTTGATCCGGTACGGCGCATCGAGCTCCCCCACCAGCGCCGCCTCGAACCTGGCCATGGCAATGCTCGATGGTGCAATGTGAAGGCGGGGGGCTTCGGAGGATGGCTGAAGGATCGAGGTGATCGGTGTTCCCTGGACCAGGACGTCGAACATGCTCGGATCGTCGGGTTCCACGTCGATGAAGGACATGGTGGAATTGGCCTGAGGGTCGAGGTCGATGAGAAGGGTGTCGAGACCCTTCTGAGCGAGGCCGGCGGCGAGGTTGACCGCGGTGGTGGTCTTGCCGACGCCGCCCTTCTGGGCCGCCACGGCGACGACGCTGTCCCGGTGGGGGCCGAGGGCGCGCCGGGGGCGGCTCGGCTCGCCGCCGACGAAGCGCCGGATGCGGGACTTCAACATGCTGCGCATGACCTCTCCCAGG
>JALUJS010000438.1:1013-2621 GCA_027056825.1 Candidatus Krumholzibacteriia bacterium
TCTGATTGGTGATTGCGATGATCATCGGGTCGCCGTTCCTCCCATGGTGCGGGCTCACTATAGGCGGGCTCGTTCTGGAGTGTCAACATGGTGGATCACACCGAGACCGCGGTCCGTTTGCCGTGGAATGCGACTCAATCTTGTCTAAATCTTCGGTGAGCGGGCCTTTGGATGCGGATGGGTCCGAGGTCTCAGTTCACGACAACCGGCGTCGCTCGACCCGGAGGATCGACTGCGATCACATCTCGTACTTGCCGAGGTCCTTCGGGTCGAGAGACTGGAGGAAGAGCTGCAGGGCCTCATTCTCGTCCCGCGGCAGGCTGAGCTGAGCACGTTGGAGAACTTCGGGGGTGGCGAGGATCGGTACCCCGGCACGGAGGGCGATGGCCACCGCGTCGGAGGGACGGGCGTCGATGATCGAAAGGGAACCGTCGCACCTCCGGATGCGCAGATCGGCGCGGAAGACGTTGTCCTCGATGGACCGTATGACGATGTCCTCGAGGCCCTGTCCCTCGAGGATGGAGAGGAGCAGATCGTGGGTCATGGGGCGGGGCGTGACGATGGATTCGAGGTGGAGAGCGATGGCGTTGGCCTCGCACAGCCCGATCCAGATGGGGAGAAACCCCTGCCCGTCGTGGCGGGAGAGAATGAGGATGGGAGTGTTGGCCACGGGGTCGTTGGTCAGGCCCGTGACTTCCAACTGGATCAGCTCTCCCGCGGACTCTGCTCGTCGGTCGCTCACGGAACCAATGTGTTGACCGGTCAGCGGTTTGTCAAGGGAGTCCGGTGATGAGGCCGTTGCGCTGTGCCCCGTCGCGTCGGGAACATGTGGGAACGCGGACTTCAGTCGGTATTTCTCTTGGCACAACGCGTTCAGCGTGCGATGCGGACTGAAATCCGCGCTCCCTCGGACGTTCTCGCCGCGGCCGATCGCCCCGGCGTTGGGGCAGGCGTGCCTTGATCGTGGTCGTATCCACTGGAATTCCAGGAGCTCTGCACAGCGCAACAACCCCGGGATCGGGCCGTCACACCGCTCCCCTACTCTGTCGCGCGTTGGGCCTGGCCGGTCATGGGGACGAAACGTACGGGGACAACCGATCGTTCTTCGAAACCGGTCTCGTTGCGCGTGATCACCTTGAGCTCCTGGTAGAAGGCTCCGACGGGAATGACCATGTGACCGCCGATGCGGAGCTGGTCGAGCAAGGGGTCCGGTACGCGCTCGGGAGCCGCAGTGACAATGATGCCGTCGAACGGCGCGGCCTCCGGCCAGCCGCCGTAGCCGTCGCCGCAACGAACGTGGACCTTGGTGTATCCGAGGCGTTGCAACCGCTCACGGGCGGTGCGGCACAGGGTGGGACGGATCTCGATGGTGAACACCTCGACGCCCATGGCCGCCAGCACGGCGGACTGGTAACCCGATCCCGTTCCGATCTCCAGGACGCGGTTGCCCGGACCGACCTCCAGCAGCTCCGTCATCAGGGCGACGATGTACGGCTGGGAGATGGTCTGGCCGTCTTCGATGGGAAGCGGACCGTCGTCGTAGGCGTGGGCACGGACGTTGTCCGGGACGAACTTTTCGCGGGGCACGGTCCTCATGGCCTCGAGCAC
>JALUJS010000439.1 GCA_027056825.1 Candidatus Krumholzibacteriia bacterium
TGAGGCACCCGCGCCTGCTGCAGAAAGCGGCGGCTGCGGTACACCAGCACCATGTCGGAGGTGGTCACCGGCGACAACGCCCGCAGGCGCCGCCGCTGGTCAGGCGCCAATGCCCCCCGCCCCAGCGGGCCAAGCACCCGGCCATAGACCTCTTCGATGCCGTCGGGCGCCAGGGGCCGGAATTCCACCTTGAGAGCGAAGCGGCGCAGGGCGGCTTCGTCCAGGGATTCCAGGCGATTGGTGGTGCAGACGACGATCCCCTGGTGCTGCTCGATCTGGACCAGCAGCTCGTTGACCATGCTGATCTCCCAGCTGCGCTGCCGGCCGGCGCGGGAACCCAGGAACGTGTCCACCTCGTCCAGCACCAGGACGGCTCCGTTCCGGGACGCCTCGGCAAAGGCGGCGGCCAGGTTGCGTTCGGTCATGCCCACATAGGGATCCAGCAGGTCGCTGGCCCGCTTGCTGACGAGCTTGCGTTCGATCCGTTCAGCCAGGTGGGCAGCCGTGGCCGTCTTGCCGGTGCCCGGCAGACCGTGGAACAACAGGGCCAGAGGGCCCGGAGCCTGGCCGGAGCCTGCGGCTTTCCACATGCGGTCGTACCGGGCAACCGGTGTGAAGATGTCCGTGAGCGGCCGGTCCGGATTCACGCCGCACTCCATGAAGGGTATGACCGCCTTGATCTTGCGGGGAACGGTTCCCGGCTCCTTGCCCTGCAGCCGGACCTGGGCCTCCAGCGCCTCTCTTACCGCCGCCCGGCAGTCCGCGGCGGAAGTCTGCACCCGCGCGGCGACCCTGGCGGCCTGTTCGAACACCGCCGGGGTCAGTTCGAACTCTTGGGCGATGGCCCGGATCTGCTCCGGTGAGAAGTGCCGCTTGATGCGGCAGCGGCGCAACGCCCCCTCCAGCATGACCGCCCGCTTCTTCACGCCCAGGGGCGGCAGCTCAAGGCTGTAGGCGAAGCGCCGGCGTACGGCCGGATCGATGTCGTCGTGACGGTTCACGATCCAGATCCCCCGGACTTGTGGATGTTCCAGGACCCCGTTCAAATACCCCTTGTCCATGGTCTCACCACTCTGATACCAGGGGCGTTCGGTGTTGAGGATCTGGTCCGCTTCGTCAACCACCAACAGGCTGTCCGGACGTCCGGAAACCATCTCCATGCACGCGGCCAGGGCGGCGCGGCGACTGCCGGCCCGGTTCTCCCGCTGACCGAGAACCTCGAACCCCTTGAACCCCAGCTCCGCGCACAGGGCCCGCGCCAGGGTCGTTTTTCCGGTTCCCGGCGGACCATACAAAAGGATATGGACCGGCTGCTCACCCGGGCTGGTCAGCAGGGCGCGCAGGAACGCCACCCTGTTTTCCGGCAGCCCCAGCTTGTCCGACGGCAAACCGGGATCCGGAACCGCCCGGAACAGCTCCTGGCGGCTGGGAGCCAGGGACGGATCCATGAAGAAGGCCTGGAACTCGTCCTCGACGCTCAGGTAGTTGCCGCCGGGATCGATGATGCCGATGGCCGCAACCTTGCCCGTCAGGATCCGGCCCAGGTCGGACTGGCTGAGTCCCAGGGCGAACAGCAGGTTGCGCCGGCCGCGGAGCTCGTCGCAGGACAGGTAGTGCTCGAAATAATCCTGGACGGGTCCCCACCCCTTCATGACGGTAAGGAAGAAGCAGAATTCCACCTCCGCGTCCGTCAGCCCGAACATTTCCCCGGTGTCCCGGAGCTGGCGCGCCAGCCCGCAATCGGCGTAGGCGGCGCGGCCCGCGGCCCACTTTTCCAGCAGGGCCGCCATTTCCCCGGCCATGCGGCGCACCCGTCCCGCCGGAGCGTCCGCCAGGTGCATCCGCACCAGGGAGGCCATGTCATCCGGCTTCCCGAGGGCCTTCCTGATCTCCGGCAACAGGCGCTCCCGTTCGCCGGAATCGATGAAAACCTCGAGCAATTCCTCCTCGCCGCGGGGCGCGACCCCGGAAAGCCAGAAGGCGAAGGTCAGCGGCGCATCCTCGATCTCCCCACGGACGGCCATGACCCGCGCAGCCCATTCGGCGCAGGCGGTGACGGTGAAATACGAATTGGGGTCGTGGTGGGCCGGCACCCTGCGTTCGACGTTCTTCCTCATTTTGAAATGGATTCTTTTCATGGCGGCGCTCCTTTCCCTTTTGCGATTGCCGCAAAGGATAGTGGGGCACCGTTCCGGGTTCCGGAACGATTCCGGAAGTGGGGGGCTATTTTCCGGTGTAGAGTTCCCGCACCTCCTCCAGTTGATCCTTCAGCTTCTCCACCAGGCTCTTCGGCGCCAGCAATCGGGCCTCCGTCCCGAAGCTCAGGACCCAGGCCAGCACCTCCGGTTCGCTGGTGGCGGTATAGGTGATCTCGATCTTCCCGCCGCGCTTTTTCCTGATGACCTGGTCGGAGCTGATCTTCCTCTCGGCCGCGAAACCCGCGGCCCAGCCGGACAGTTCGGCCCTGACCCTGAAGGCGCGGCCCTTGATGATCCCGAAGTGCTTGTTGAAGACCTTCTCGAAATCGTAGTCCCGCGGCCGACGGAATGGGGTGTCGGTCACCGAGACGGCGGAGAAGCGGTGCAACGCCAGCAGGGGATCATAGCCGGGATCCTTGAACACGCGTCCGGGCATCTTGGCGTAGCGGGCGTGGACGTAGATGGTGTCGTGGTGGGAGAAGATCTTCAGGGGCTTGATGCGGAACGTCTTGGCCTGCTTGTCCTTGAGGCGCTTGTAGGACACTTCGCAGACCCGCAATTCCTCCATGCCCCGCACCAGGGCGTTGAGGTGGTGATGGTGGGGCGTGTAATCGATGACCCCCGGCCTGTAGACCCCGAACACCTCGCGGTCCGGCTCCCGCTTCCCCTTGTGGATCTTCGCGCTCTTGTTCACCGCGTTCATGGCCGCGGCGAATTCCCTGCGGCCCAGCAGGTGGCTGGTGAAGGCCCGGCACATGAGCAGGGCCTCGAACTCCTCGTCGGTCATGGGCAAAAGACCCTTGGGCCTGCGCACGCGCGGGATACGGTAGAAGTTGCGGTTGCCCCGCTTGATGACACTGATCCCGGTGATGCCCGCATCCGTCAGGTCGTCCACCAGGCGCAGCACCGTCTGTTTGCTGCAGTGCAGGCGGCCCGCCAGTTCGGTCAGGGAATACTCGCGGTCGTTGAACAGGAGCATGGCGTAGAGCTGGATGAGGCGGGATCCGGGGGACATGTCCTGGGCCATGGCGAATCCTTTCGCTGATTTGCGGGCGTTGCCGCGATTGTCCCGTCGCGGCGAGGATCCTGCAAGGGCGTTCTGTATTCCGGAACGGTTGGGGGAAATTGTCAACGACCGGGAACCCCTTCCCGGTCCGCGGCATCCTTCATGGACACAAACCGGTTGCGTGGTATGCATAAAATATGCATACTTATATGCATGAGGACGACATTGAACATCGACGACGCCCTGATCGCCAAGGCCGCCGAACTCACAGGGATCACCGAAAAGACCGCCCTGGTGCGCCTGGGACTGGAGGCCCTGATCGGGCTGGAAAGCGCCCGGCGCCTTGCCCGGCTCGGGGGCACGGAGCCGCAGGCGGTCGCCGGACCCCGCCGCCGGATGCCCAGGTCATGATCCTGGTGGACACCTCGGTCTGGATCGACCACTTCCGCTGCTGCAATCGGTGCCTGGCCGGCCTGCTGGAGCAGGGCGCGGTCATTTGCCACCCCTTCGTCGCCGGCGAACTGGCCTGCGGCAATCTGCGGCAACGCCGCGAGATCCTGTCTCTGCTGGCCGAACTGCCAGGGGCCGAGATGGCCGCCCACGAGGAGGTGCTGGCCCTCATCGAGAATGAAGAACTGGCGGGAAAGGGGTTGGGATGGGTGGATGTCCACCTGCTGGCCTCGGCCCGCCTGATGGCCGTGCCGTTGTGGACGAAGGACAAGGCGCTGGCAGCGGCGGCGGCGACGCTTGGAGTGGGGTGGAGGCCGTAGACGCGCCCGACGGACCCCCACCCGGAGGCCCGCCGGACTTCCCGCCGCGAAGGCTCGCCCTTCCCCCGCGCCGGGCCTTGGCCGATGCGCGTTGCTACTCCAGGGTCAGGTCGATGGAAACGCTTTCCAGGCCGCGGTTGCGACCCTCGAAATCGGTATCGCTATCGGTGTTGACGAAGCCGACGTACATTCCCGTCTCCTCTTCCAGCTTCTTGAGCAGGAACAGGATCTGACGGGCGACTTCCTGGCGCATGGCTTTGATCTGTTGGATATCCATGGTTCACCTCCGGTATACGGGTTCATGTTTGACGGGAACCCTACCGGAGGTGCGTTCCGGATCCCGGAATGATTTCCTTGTGCCTCCGAAATTGTGTCGGGAAGGCCCGGATCGGTTGCTGTCATCCCCCCCTGGACACACAACCCCTTGGCCCATGGCGTCTTGGAGGCCCGGGAGCCAGGGAGGGCGGACGGGCCGGAAAGTCGAGGTTGCCGGAGGCAGGAGGCCGCAGGCAACCGTCCATGGGCCAAGGAGTTGTGTGTGCAGGGGGGAGGGCACCAATCATCCGGAAACCCCGGGACACAATTTCGGTGGCACAAGGGAATGATTTCGGGCATACGCCGGGTCCGCGTTCACCGCGAAGCCGTGAAGCTCTCCGCGGTGACCGGCTCGCCGCGCCGCCAGGTGCAGGCGACCAGGCATCCCCCCTTGGCCACCGAGTGGTCCAGGCAGATCACGTTGGGACGCTGGGGCTCGCGGACCCCGGTCAGCCAGTAGTGGCCGAAGAATACCGGCGGAGCATCCGCGGGATAGGCATGCTCCGGCAGCTTCACCGCCGCGAGGTCGGCGGCCGGAACCGGTATGTCGGGCAGGCCGACGGTCGAACGCGGGGGAAAGATCATCCGCGGATAGGTGGCGACCCGGGGCAAGGCGAACCAGCGCACGCGCATCTTGTGGCGCACGATGCCTTCCTTGTCGGGCACCGGGGGAAGATCGGCCGGCAAGGGAATCTCCTTGCCCTTGAGCAGCCATTCCACGGCGGTGAACAGGTTGCCGCGCCGGTCGGCCGGAGGTTGGGCCTCGATCATGAACGAATCGGTCACCCCGCCATGGCGGGCCAGGGCCTCGTCCATGACCCGCACCGCCCACGGATCCCAACAGGCGTGTACCACGCGCACCTCGTCGTTGGCGAGGTAGGGGGGAAGGGTCCGGAACCAGTCCAACCATGCGGCGGGGGCGCCGTCCTCCTCCGTTCCACCCAGCTGTGCGAGGGTCTCGCGGTGCTGGCGCAGGTGACCTGGAGTGTGGGCCCGCAGGTAGCGCCCCCGGTGGTGGGTGGCGAAGGCGATGGCGTTGAATTCGTGGTTGCCCATGACGGCGTAGGCTGTCTGGGCCTCGACCATGGCGCGCACCGTCTGCAGGGTCTTCAGGATCTGCGGGCCGCGGTCCACGAGGTCGCCCACGAACACCGCGCGGCGATCGGGGTCCGGGTGCCGCCACACCCCCGCGTCGAGGCGGTAGCCCAGCTTGCCCAGCAGCTCCTGCAGGTCCTCGGCGTAGCCGTGGATGTCGCCGATGATGTCGAAACAGGCGTGGTGTGGTAGCATGGCCATGTCGTGATTCCTTTGCCGCCGGCTATCCGGTCCGATATTCCCGCCATTATAAGGGAGGCTTTCCCATGGCGCTTTCGATTTCCAAGTCCAAATTCCTGGCCGGCCTGCAGTGCGAGTTGTTGCTGTGGACCCACTACAACGCCCGCGACAGGATTCCCGACCCGGGGCCGGCCCAGCAGTTCATCTTCGACACCGGGCACCTGGTCGGCGACCTGGCCAAGCGACTCTATCCCGGCGGCATCGAGATCCGGCGCGACCGGCCCGACGGCCGCCCGGACATCCCCGCCACCGTGGCCGAGACCGCCCGCCTGCTCCCGCAGCGCAAACCCCTGTTCGAGGCCAGCTTCCTGGCCGACGGCCGGTACGTGCGCGTGGATATCCTGGTCCCGGCCGACGGGGAGGCCTGGGATCTGTACGAAGTCAAATCTTCCACGCAGGTCAAGGATGTCAACCTGTGGGACGTGGCCTACCAGTACGACTGCCTGACCCGGGCGGGGGTGGAACTGGACCGGCTTTTCCTGATGCACCTGAACAACACCTACGTGCGCCGGGGCGGCCTCGATGTCCAGGCGCTGTTTGCGGCCGAGGATGTCACCACCGAGGCCCGCGAACGCGCTCCCCTGGTCCCCGGCCTGTTCGACCGCTTCGCCCGGGTGATCGCGGGGGACGAGCCCACCGTGGACATCGGCCCCCACTGCACCTCTCCCTACACCTGCCCCCTGCGGGACCGGTGCTGGGCCGGCCTGCCCGAGCACCCGGTCACCGAATTCCACCGGGTGGGGAAGAAGGCCTTCGCCTGGATGGCCGAAGGCATGGCCACCATGGCCGAGGTGCCCGCCGACCGTCTCAGCGCCGTCCAGCGCGTGCAACAGGACGCGGCATCCTCGGGGCAGGCCCGGTTCGACGCCGCGGCTGTCCGGAGCTGGCTCGACTCCCTGGAGTACCCCCTCTGGCACCTGGACTTCGAGACCATGGCGCCCGCCATTCCCCTGTTCGACGGCACCCGCCCGTACCAGCGCATCCCCTTCCAGTTCTCCCTGCACGTCCAGGACACGCCCGGCGCCGAACCGCGCCACATCGAATACCTGGCCACCGAGCCCGTGGACCCGCGACCGGGCCTGCTCGAGGCCCTGCGCGCCATCGGGCCCGACGGCACGGTGCTGGCGTTCAACAAGACTTTCGAGATGGGCGTGCTCGACGAGCTGGCCCGGGATTTCCCCGCCCACGCCGCCATGTGCGCTGATCTGAACAGCCGCATGAAGGACCTGGCCGACATCTTCCGCCGCTTCCAGGTTTATCACCCCGACCAGAAAGGCCGGTACTCCCTCAAGAATGTGCTGCCGGCATGGACGGACCTGGCGTACGACGACCTGGAGATCGCCGACGGGCAGGCCGCTGCCCGGGCCTTCCTGCAGGCGGTGTTTCCGGAGGCGGCGGGGCTGGATCCCGCGTCCGTGAACGAGGCCGGCAAGGCGAAGGTTCTGGCTGATCTGCGGGCCTATTGCGGACTGGACACCCTGGCTATGGTCAAATTAATGGAAGTTTTGAGGCGAGAGGCTCAATGAGTCCCAAAATCAACGACTTGATTGCACAAAAATGCTATCAATAATAGTTATTACTTAAATCAAGCAGGAAATTTTCTGATTTTATTTGCCAAACCCTTGACATTCGCATGAAGCGGTGGGATGATCAGGTCCCTCGCCCGGAGCGCCCCGTCCCGGGGTTTCTACCTCGCCCATGAAAATCTCGCCCACGCATCATCGGCACGGACTGCCTGATTTTTGATCCATCAAGGCCGCGGTCCCCGTGGACCCGGCCGTGACCTGCCCCTCGGGGCGTATAGCGACCAACATGAAAGGGGGGATGCCCTCATTGCTTCGTGCGTGGCGCGTCGGCAACGCGCCGATGACCTCAACTTTTTCATGATTCATCTCTGGAGGGTAACTCATGAAGACTCGTCATCTGTTGTTGATCCTGGCCCTGGTCGGCCTGTGGGCTATTGCCGCCCAGGCGGCCGGGCCCGTGGCCAATCCCTACTACGAGGCCGCGCAGTATCTCAAGGCCGTCGGCGAGACCGCTCCCGCCATGGGCGACAAGGCCTTTGGCGACCCCACCGACCTGAAGGCCGCAGCAGCGGCCGCGGCCGACTACATCCGCTATATGCAGGCGGACATCACCGAGGACAACGCCGGCAACGGCGATCCCGACCAGGACCTCGAGGACGCGGGCTGGGACTGGGCGACCCCCGATTTCGTCCACTCGGCGAACACCAGCCCCGGCAACCTCACGGGCGTGATCGCCAACTCCGTCCTGGATGTGTACCTGAACACCGGGGACGCGGCCCTGCGCACCATGCTGGACGACGTGGCCGCCTACACCCTGGCCAACGACGAATCCCTGCCCTATCCCAACGGCCTGCACTACGCCGGGGACATGATGTTCCTGATCCGCTACGCGCAGCTGCCCGGCGTCGCCGATCCCGCGCCGTACTACGCCAAGGCCCAGGCCATCTGGAACTGGCGCCTGAACAACACCGGCACCGGCACCGCCACCTCGGTGGCCGAGGCCATCCGCGACAGCCGCCACAGCCAGGGTTACGACAACGGCATCATCCCCTGGGACGTGGCGTCCTACGTGCAGGCGGTTGCGATGCTGGATACGGTGCTGCCCGGCAACGGTTACGCCGCGGACGCCGCCGCCATGGCCGAGGTCCTGTGGCAGGACAGCTTCAACGCCAATCCGGGGTACTTCCAGCCCTACGGCGTGAACCAGGGCTTCGACCCCAACTGGAACACCTCCATCTACTGGTGGTATAACCTGGGCGTCTCGGGTCTGATCCAGGCCTTCAGCACCGCCAATGTCCACACCGGCGAACTGGCCGGCCTCCAGACCCTGCTGCTGGACT
>JALUJS010000440.1:0-1254 GCA_027056825.1 Candidatus Krumholzibacteriia bacterium
GCCAGAGGTCTCCAGGCCGTGCCCGGAAACCTCGACCAGCAGGAGGCTCCCGGCGGCGCGCGAGCGGTCCTGGATCCCGATGGCCCGCACGGCGAAGGTATCGACGCGGTCGCCGGCAAAAACCGTCAGCCCGTACCCGGTCATCCCCGGCCGGACCTCGGACAGCGGCAGGAAGGCCGGCGCCCTGGCCGGGACGCCCGCCGCGGACTGGGCGCTGACCAGCGGCGCGGCCGACAGGACGGCCCACAGGAAGGCGAGCCCGGAAACAAGGGAACGATGCATGGGAACCTCTCGGACAGACCCGATGGATGCGTGGAGGAAGCGATCTCCAGTCAGGATAATGAACCGCGCCCCACCATACAACAGGACATCCCCGCGCGCACCCCCGCAGGTGCTTCAACGAGAAGCGGCCCCGTCGATGACGGGGCCGCCTGAATCGAATTGGTACGCCCAGGAGGACTCGAACCCCCAACCTCCTGGTCCGTAGCCAGACGCTCTATCCAGTTGAGCTATGGGCGCACCTTATTCGAATGTCCCGCAGCGCATGCGCCGCGACTGACCTGGCGGAGAGGGAGGGATTCGAACCCTCGGTGAGTTTCCCCACACACGCTTAGCAGGCGTGCGCCTTCAGCCACTCGGCCACCTCTCCAAAACCTGGCGGAGGGCGGGGGACTCGAACCCCCAAGGGTTTTCACCCGGCGGTTTTCAAGACCGCTGCCTTACCAATTAGGACTAGCCCTCCGGCGGTCGGCCTGCGATCCGCATCCGGCCGGAGGCCAGGCGTCCCGGGCTCGCGCCGGGCACCGCATCCCCTGGTATCTTGCCGGTTTCGTATCCTTGCCGCCGGGCCCGCGCGCCGTTTTTCACGGCCTGCGATCGGCAGCGGACAGGCACGGTACTACCTGACTTTCCATTTGTCAAGCAAACCGCCCAGACCCTTTTGCGGATTCGCCGACCCGGTATCCGCGGCCCCCTGGAGCGTCGCGCCGAGATCCAGGGACACCCGCGGTCCCGACAGCGTACCATCCAGTTGCAGAACCAGGTTAAGCCGGTTCTGCTCATCCTGCAACGCCCCCAGCAGGAAGGTCATGCCCCCCACATCCGGGACGAACCCAGGCGGCAGCCGCAGGCGCACCTTCACCTCCAGCCGTCCATCCAGGCCGACGGTGCCGGTGGCCCGCCACCGGGTATCCGGTCCGGTGACCGTGAGATCCACCGGCACCGTCGGCCTGGATGGACGGCTGGAGGTGAAGG
>JALUJS010000440.1:1264-8488 GCA_027056825.1 Candidatus Krumholzibacteriia bacterium
GTGTAGCGGATGTCCCGCAGATCCTGCCGGTCGGCCAGGTAACGCGCGGCGTTCCCCAGCCAGTCGGCGGCGTGGATGACGCCGTCCCCGCCCTTCAATTCACCCCGGGCGGTCAGGCTGGCCGGATCCAGCGCCCCGCCCACGACGGTGAACACACCCTTGGCGTGACCCGACAAGGTCCCTTCCCAGCGGCCGGCCAGTTGTCCGGTCACTCCCGCCAGCAGGGCGGGCGCCGGCACTTCCGCGACTTCCAGGGCGTAGCGCACCGGGAAACGGTCCCGCCGGCCGAGAGCCACGGCGCCGGAGGCCTCGACCCGTCCTCCCGCCAGGTCCCCGGTCAGCCGCCGCGCCACCAGCGAATCGGCGTCCGCCCACCCGTTCCCGGTCACCCCGGTGAACAGGTAACGGTCCCAGCGCAGGCTGTCGGCGGCAAGGGTCCAGGGAATCCGGATCCCCCGCGCCAGGGGGCCTGCCGGTCCGTCGAAGCGCAGGTCCAGGTCCGTCAGTTTCAGGGTCGCGCCCGAGACGGCGTAGCTCCGGTTCCCGCTTCGGCCGGCCAGGGTCAAACCCTCCAGGGTGACGGCGCCGCCCTCGAGGCGCCGCCGCAGCAGGGGCCACAGGGCAAGATCCAGGGTTCCCTTGCGCCAGGCGACCTCCCCCATGCCGAGCTCCCCCGGCGCCGGGCCCACGCGGCCCGGTCCCAGGACCAGGGCGGCGCCCGGAAACAGGCGCAGGCGCAGGGATTCGAGTTGCACCGGCCTTCCGGTCGCCCGGCCCAGGCGGGCGGACACCTCCTGCGCCATCCGGGCCGAGCCCAGCCAGCGCGGGGCCAGCACGAGGAGTGCAACCACACCGGCTACGAGGGCCAACGGCGCCAACCACATGATCTTCCTTTTCACCGTCACGCCTCCGTCGTCCGGACCGTGGCGAGGATCCTGGCTCCCGCCAGCACCACGTCGCCCTGATAGAGCACCATACCCTGACCCGGCGCGGCGCCCCGCACCGGTTCGGCCAGCCGGACCTCCAGTTCGTCCCCACGCCGCCGCCAGGAGCGCACCCGGGCCCCCGCATGGCGATGGCGCACCCGCAGGGTGACGTCTCCTGCAAAGGGGCCGGGCGGTCCGGCGTCCGATTCCCAGGCCTCGGGCAGATCCGCCACCGCGGCGACGAAGCGGTCCCCCCGCAGCACATCGCGGGCCAGGTCCTCCTGCGGCCCCACCACCAGCCGGGAATGTTCCAGGTCGAGTTCCAGGACGTACAGTGGCCGCGGCGCGGCCACGCCCAGGCCCCGGCGCTGGCCCACGGTGTAGTGGATCAGGCCCCGGTGGCGGCCCAGCACGCGGCCCCGGGCATCGACGATATCGCCCGGCACGCAGGCCCGGTCCCCGGCCGCCCCCAGGTCGGCGAACAGGCCGGAGCGGTCGTCATCCGGCACGAAGCAGATCTCCTGGCTGTCCGGCTTGCGGGCCACCGAGAGCCCCAACTCGCGCGCGGCCGCGCGCACCTGCTCCTTGGTGTACCAGCCGAGGGGGAAAACCACATGGGGCCACAGACCGGGATCCACCCGGTGCAGGAAGTAAGACTGGTCCTTCGCCGCGTCCAGTCCGCGCATCAACACCGCGCCTGCGGGCCCGCGGTGGCCGATGCGGGCATAGTGCCCGGTGGCCGCGAAAGCGCAGCCCTGCCGCCGGGCCAGGCGGACCAGTTCAGGGAAGCGCAGCGCGCTGTTGCAGTCCAGGCAGGGGTTGGGGGTGCGGCCGGAGGCGTACTCGGCGATGAAAGGCGTAATGACCAGGTCCCGGAAGGGCTCCTCGATGTTGGCCACCCAGTGCGGGAACCCGAAACGCCGCGCCTGGGCGCGGGCATCCTCGATGGCGTCCAGGGAGCAGCACGCCTTCTCCGGGCCGTCGGCCTCGCCGAAGCAGATGTTCTTGAAGGTCACGCACTGGACATCGCAACCGAGGGCCGACAGCAGGGCGAGGGTCACGGCGCTGTCCACGCCCCCGCTGACTCCCAGGAGGACCCCCGTGCCCGGCGGCAGCAGGTCGCGCACGGGCGCGGGGATCTCCAGCGGGAAGGTCATTTCTTCAGATTGTCGGGGGTCGAGGCGCTCATCAGGTCCTCGACGATCTTGATGTTGTCGCGGGAGCGGTCGCCGATGTCACCTTTAGGATCGTATTTGGACGCCAGCTCCCACTCGCGCTTGGCCTCGCGGTAGATCTTGGCCTCGGCGAACATGATGGCCAGGTTGTAGTGGGCCAGGGCGCTGTGGGGATCGTGGTCGAGCACGCCCTGGAATTCCCCGAGGGCCTGCTGCGTTTTCTTCTGGCGCAGGAAGAGCGAGCCCAGGTTGCAGTGCGCCTTCTCGTTGTAGGGATCCACGGCGATGGCCCGGCGGTAGTACAGCTCCGCCTGGTTCATGCGCTGGTCCATCTCCTGGCGCGAACTCATCTGCTGGCTGCGGTCGTCCCACAGCGAGCCCAGGTTGACCATGGCCTCCACGAAGGTGGAATCCATGTCCACGGCCCGGGTCAGGTAGACCTCGGCGCTGTCCAGCAGGGCGTTCACGCCCTCGCCGTTCCACCCGGAGACCGCGGCGCTGTCGGAGGCTTCGGCGTAGAAATGGTTTCCGAGCAGGTAGCTGGCGTAGACGGCGCGGGGGCTGCCCGAGGCGATCTCTTCCCGCAGGGCGTCCTCGAGGGCCTTGCCCTGCAGGTCGCTGTGTTCGGCCAGGTACCTGTCCAGTTCGGTGGTCGGGATCTTTTCCCTGCACCCGCCCAAGATCACCAGGGAGCACATCACCGCCAGCACACCCCAGATCATGATCGACTTGCGCATGTCGCCTCTCCTTTTACGCTGCGGTCCCGGCCACCGGAACGGAGGCTACCACCACCGTTCCAGTCCCGTCACCGATATCGTAAGCCGCACCACGCGGCTCTGCATCCCGTTGTCGGCCAGATCGCCGACCATGCTGTAGGACAGGGCCACGTCCAACTGGCCCAGGTCGCCCCGGAAGGGAAAGCCCGTCCCGGCGCTGAAGGTCGTCTCGTGGACCTGGTTGCCGCCCATCCTGTAGGCCCAGGTGCGCAGGCGCACCCCCAGCCGCACCGGGAGATTATCCCATCCCCCGTGGCGGGCATGGGCGCGGATCCGCTCGATACCCATGGACAGGGTGTGCTCGGTTTCCATGTCGGCCGCCCACGCGTCCTGTCCCGAGAACTCCTTGAAGTCCTGCCACTGGTAGTCCGCGCCGGCCTTCCAGCGGTCTTGCAGCAGGACCTCCAGGCCGCCCCGGTACTCGGCGGGCATGGCGTAGGTCATGTGGTCGTGGGCTCGCTGGGCGACCCCGCCCATCTCGATCTTGCGGTCCACGTCCAGGTCGTAGGCCGGCGTCCAGGAAACACCCAGCCGGATCCTTCCCACCGGCCGCAGCAACGCGGCGAAGGTGGCGCTGGTGCCCGAGTAGGTGTCCTCCTGGACCAACAGGTCCGTCTGGTACAGGGGGAAGCCCGTCAGCGAGGCGGGATCCTGGAACAGGTTGTAGAAGCTCTCGCGCAGGGTGCCCCGCTGCAGGTTCAGGGCCGCGGACAGGGACAGCCCGTCCCGGGGCGAAAAGGCGATACCCAGGGGCACCCGGAAGGTGCTGCCGTCGCGCAGGAACTGCACCTTGCCGGAAATGGTGTCGTCCCAGGCCGTCCACGTCGAATCGACGCTGGTATCATACTGGGTGGAGCGGTCCACCACGAACCCCGCGGTGACCGCCATGCGGCCCTTGATCACCGGCAGGGCCACCCGGATATCCGGGGTGAAGACACGGTCGGTGACGCGCTCGCCGTGGGCGTCCTCGGACTTGGTGTGGTCCCCGTAGGCCGAGAAGTTCAGCGCCACCTTGTCCACGGCCGTCAGCGAGGCCAGGTTCTTGAACCCGGGGTGCGTGGAATCCTCCACGGCCATGCCCCAGCCGCCCCGGCCCGCCATGCGGGCGTCCTCGTTGTCCAGCCGCTGACCGAAGTTGGTCAGGGCCAGGGGGGTCTGGGCGGAGGCGGAGGCCGCACCCAGGAGCACGGCGCCGGCAAGGAGTATCAAGCCCCATCTGCGCATCACTCGCCCTCCCCGCTGAGGTCCCCGGACAGGCTGTAGGTGATCTCCAGATGCGGCCGTTCCAGGGAATCGGCGGCTGCAAAGCCCAGGAAATCGAACTGGGAGAGGTAGAACTCCGGATCGATGGAGCCCTGGTCGTACAGGGGGGCGAAGTCCTCGCCCGCGGTGATCACCAGGCCCCGCTCGCCCTCGTAGACGTGGTTGACCAGCCGCTGGACGGCCTGGGTCACGTCGAAGCGGATGGTCCGGTTCAGCGCCGGATCCATGCTCGTCTGCCCCGTCACCACGTACACCCCCTGGGCCAGATCCTCCAGGCTCAGGGTGTCGGCGGGTTCCTCGTAGAGGTCCACCGGCAGTTCGCTGACCACCAGCGAATGCAGGTTGCCGAAGCTGGTGGTAGTGTCGTTGGTAACGGCCAGGATCGCCCGGTTGATCAGGACGTTGGCCGGCAGGCCGCTGAAGTCGAAGCGGAACACCGGGTACGAGCGCAGCCCCGTACGCACCACGAAACCCGCATCCGGATCGGTGGGCGCGGCGGGGACGCCGTCGAAGGTGCTGGAGTCGGCCACCGGCGGCAGCAGGAAGTTCACCTCTCCGCTTTCGAACTCCACCACCAGGTTGGGCGCCACGATGGACCCCACCGCCAGATCCTCCAGCTCGCCGAAACTGTCCAGTTCGCGCGAGGCGAAGCCCACCAGCCCGGGGTCGCTGCCCGCGCCGGCGGAGATGACGAACCCGCGCTCGCCGCCGGCATCCAGCCAGGACAGGAAGTCGTCCTCGTAGAGCGGGATCAGCGGTTCGTTGCCGAACTCGGCCAGGGGATCCCGCGACAGCTCGCGCCCGTCGGACGGGGGCACCGGACCGGGCACCGCCAGGGAATCGAAGGGAGCGTCCAGCTCGTGGATGCTGTAGTAGATGGTGGCCACGTCCCCCACCGGAGCGCCGTTGGTGTCGGCGGAGTCGGGAGCGGCCGTCCCGTAGAAACGCAGCTTGGTCAGGCTGAGCTTGACGGACTTGATGTTCTCGGCCGTGAACAGGGACTCCGGATGGTCCTCGTTGAAGATGTCGTCGAAGGAGAAATTTACCAGGATGGAGGAAGAAAACCCATCCTCCTGACCCAGGTACAGGACCTCCTGATCGTCCACGGGGCGGTCCGGATCGGTGATTTCCAGGGCGGCGAACCCGTCGGCGCTGTCGGCGGACAGCGGCGCCAGGACCACGTCGAAATCCAGATCGGACAGGCCCGACCCCACGCCGTTGGGTTCGTCGCTGGTGCAGCCGGCCACAGCCAGGGCCAGCACGGCCAGCAGGGCCAGCCAGGTCCGCAGCGGACATCGCCGGTGTTCCATCACGTCCATCGTTTCTCCGTTCAGGGCCCGGCGGTCCGGACCGAAATGTTCACCCGCGTGAAACCGTTCCGGCGGAGCTGGTCGATCAGCTCCACCACATCCCCGTACTCGGCCCTGGTATCGGACCGCAGCACCACCGCGTCCTGTCCCGTGTCGGCCTGGATCCGGCGCAGCATCCCGCCCAGGTCCTCCCTGGCGACGGGCGTGTCGTTGACGAAGAGCTGCCCCTCCCGCGTCAGGTAAACCACCGTCGGGGTCACGGGGGTCTCGGTGGCCGTGGCCGCGCGCGGCAGGACGAGGTTGATCGCCGGCTGGTTCTTGAAGGTCGACGAGACCATGAAGAAGATCAGCAGCAGAAACATCACGTCGATGAGCGACGTGACGTTGATGATCAGCCCGCGGCCCTTGCGCTGGGGCTGGAAATTCATGATCCGGAACCCCCGGCCGCCCGGTCATCCTCCCTTGACCGGGCAGCCTCCTGCCTCTGGCGCAGGGTGTCCAGGACCTTGGCGGCATAGAACTCGAGCTGGAAGATGATCGTTTCCGCCCTTCCGTTCAACCAATTGTAGGCCACGAGGCTGGGAATGCCCACAAACAGGCCCGCAGCGGTGGTGACCATGGCCTCGCTGATACCGCTGGAAAGGGTCTCGGGATTGCCCAGACCGGCGGCGGAAATGGTGGTGAACACCCGGATCATGCCCAGGACCGTGCCCAGCAGACCCAGCAACGGCGCCACCGCGGCCACGGTTTCCAGGATGCCCAGGCGGCGGGTCAGGCGCACGCCCTCCTGGCGCCCCGCCTCCTGGATGACGTCGCGGATGATGGTCCAGTCGCTGTTCGCGTGGTCCAGCCCCGTCAGCACGATGTTGGCGAAGGGACCGGGTTTGCGCTCGCAGATGGCCCGCGCCACTTGCAGGTCGCGGCCGGCGCCCAGGGTTTCCACGGCCTCGGCGATTTCCGGCACCACGATGCGACCGGTGCGCAGCACGTACATGCGTTCCAGCATGACGGCCACACCGATGAGCGACGCCAGGGCGATGGGCAACATCATGTAGCGTCCGGCCAGGATCATTTCCCACATGGATGGATCAGCCTCCGATCAGGTCCGCGGTCCGGACAGGGTTCAGCGCTGCAGCGCAGGATAGTAGAGTCCCAGGGTGATCACAAGATTCTCTTCGGGAAAGCCCGGCGGCAGCGGCGCGTAGGGGGCGAACGCCCGCAGCGCGGCCACCGAGGCGTCGTGCAGGGATTGATGCCCCTCCTCCTCCACCACGTCCATGGACGCGACGGTGCCGTCCTTGCGCACCACGAGCTTGATCGTCGTGTGCCCGGTCAGCAGGCCCAACCGGTAGGCGTAGGGCGCCACCCAGTAGCGGTAAAGTTCGTTGACGAAGCGGTGCATCCACGGCGCGTAGTCCCATTCGTAGGTATTGAGGCTGAACATCCCGTCGATGGCGACGCCGGACGAGGTCTGCCCCTTGGCGGTCTGATCGAAGTCGAAGCCCCGGTCCCCGTCGGAGCCCTGGCGGCCCTGTTTGAGAATCGAGGGCTGCTGCTGCTTCCACCAGGATTCCAGGGCCTGGTCGGTGGGGCCTTCCTCGCCCTTGCGCGCGGCATCCTGAGCCTCGCTGGGCTCCCTGTCGCCGGGCCTGGGCTCGGACAGGCTCCAGTCCCCCCGGCCGGGGACCCGGTCGCCCTCCTGCCGGGCCGGACTCTTACGCTCCTGTCCCGCCTCGGGTTCCGTGGTCCGCGCACCGGACGGCGGCGGCGGGGC
>JALUJS010000441.1 GCA_027056825.1 Candidatus Krumholzibacteriia bacterium
AAAGGCGTTCTCGGATTTGCTCGGTCAACGTACCGCACCGGGTACGCCTCCCTCGCAAATCCTTGCGAGCCCCTTTCCTGTCGCGCTGTTTCCTCATCCTCGCTACGCTCCTTCATGGATAATGCGGGTTAAATGAAATTGCCGGTACTCATGTCATGATAACACACGGGAGTTCGTGCTGTGGCATGGGACTTGATAAAGTCCTGGAGGAAGGAAGCGAGGCCGACGCGGGTCCTGCGCCGGAATCTTCCTTATCTGATTGCGTCATAACCGGTTAAATGTTGACAGGCGGGACCGGAAACCGCACCTGGGGGCAGAGGATGAGCAGCGACCTGAAAGTTTTTGTCCACATTCCCAAGACCGCCGGCACGAGTTTCCGCACGGCTCTCGAGGACAGCCTCGGCCTGGAGGCCATGGCTTTCGATTACGGACCCGATTCCCCGAAGACCTCTCCGGTGGTCAAGCGCTATGCCTATGACGAACCCGATCCGGACCGCCTGTGGGAGGAACTGACCGCCGCGGGGGTCAGGATCCTCAGCGGCCACGTGTTCGCCGGCAGGTACCTCCGGTACTGCGGGCCCGAAAACATCCTGGTCTTCCTGCGCGATCCCATCCAGCGCCTGGTCTCGGAGTTCCTGCACTTCCGGCGCCACAACGGCTACACCGGATCCTTCCACGAGTTCAGCCATGATCCGGCCTTCATCGACCGGCAGAAGCGGTATCTCGAGGGCTGCCCCCCGGACCAGGTGGGATTCCTGGGACTCACCGAGCGATACGGCGATTCCCTGCGTCTGGCCGGGGATTTCCTGGGGCTGGAACTGCCAAACCTCGTCCTGAACACCCACCGCCAGGATCTGGGCCTCAGCTACGTCCTGGAGGGCGAGGAGGCCGACGAGATCCTCGAACTCAACGCGGCCGACCGCACGTTCTACCGCCGGGCCTGCGCCGAGTTCGAAAATCGCCTCACCAAACAAGTAGCAATTTGACCTGATTTCTCTAGTGCCGACCCCGCAGGTTTCCCCTATCCTGTAGCTGCTTGCCGAAACGCGGATTTTGCAGCCATCAGTCACGGGAGACCGAATCATGATCATTGGCGTTACCAGGGAGACGGCCGCAAGGGAGAAGCGCGTGGCGCTGAATCCCGTTTCCGCCGCGGCCCTGATCAAGGCCGGTCTGGAGGTGCGCTGTGAACGCGGCGCGGGCCTGGCTGCGGGTTTCCCCGACGGGGAATACGAGGAAAAGGGAGTAGTCCTATGCGACCGCGCCGACGTGTTCGCCCAGGCGGACATCATCGTGCAGGTGCGGGGGCCCGGCTCCCATCCGGAGGGCTTGGAGAACGACCTGCCGCTGTGCCGCAAGGGCCAGATCCTGGTGGGGCTGCAGGACCCCTTGGGCAACCCGCAGGCGGTCGCCGCCATGGCCGAGAAGGGCCTGACCGTCCTGTCCCTGGAGATGGTGCCGCGCATCACCCGCGCCCAGAGCATGGACGTGCTCTCGTCCATGGCCACGGTCGCCGGCTACCAGGCGGTCCTGGAGGCCGCATCGCATCTGCCCCGCCTGTTTCCCATGCTCATGACCGCCGCCGGCACCCTGGCCCCGGCCCGGGTGTTCGTGGTCGGGGTGGGGGTGGCCGGGCTGCAGGCCATCGCCACGGCCAAGCGGCTCGGCGCGGTGGTCGAGGCCTACGACGTGCGGCCGGCGGTGAAGGACCAGGTGATCAGCGTGGGCGCCAAGTTCGTCGAGTTCGACCTGGAGACCCAGGACGCCGAGGACAAGGGCGGCTACGCCAAGGAACAGAGCGACGAGTTCATCCGCCGCCAGCGCGAACAGATGCAGGAGGTCGTGGCCCGCAACGACGTGGTCATCACCACCGCCGCGATTCCCGGCAAGAGGTCCCCGGTGCTGGTGACCGAGCCCATGGTCGAGGCCATGGCCCCCGGTTCGGTGATCGTCGATCTGGCCGCCGAGCGCGGGGGCAACTGCGAACTGACCCGCGCCGACGAGGTGGTCACCGCCCACGACGTGACCATCCTCGGCCCCACCGACCTGGTCTCGCGCAAGCCCTACCACGCCAGCCAGATGTTTGCCCGCAACATCGAGACCCTGCTGCTGAGCCTTTACAGGGACGGGGCGCTGGACCTGGATCCCGACGACGAGGTGGTGGCCGGTTGCCTGCTCTGCCGCGACGGCGAGGTCGAGCAGCCGCGCATCCGCGAACTTCTGGACCTGCCGCCCCTGGCCGCTCCCGCGGCCCCGGCCGACGCCCCCACGGAAGGAGAGTGACCCATGGAGATGCTCGTTTCCGCCATCACGGTCTTCGTGCTGGCTGTCTACATCGGGTTCGAGATCATCACCAAGGTGCCGCCGACCCTGCACACGCCCCTGATGTCCGGCTCCAACGCCATCAGCGGCATCACGCTCATCGGAGCGGTCATCTCCACCCGGACGGACAATCCGAAGCTGGCCAGCATCCTGGCCGTCTTCGCCGTGGCCTTCGCCATGATCAACGTGGTGGGCGGCTACCTGGTCACCCACCGCATGCTGGACATGTTCAAGAGGAAGAGGTAGCAGGATGGACCGATACCTGATCGATACCGGTTGGATCAACCT